>NZ_JBHZAV010000099.1:3754-34749 GCF_042754445.1 Embleya sp. NPDC059213 | reverse complement strand
GGGGTCCACCCCGAGCCGCGTTTCGCGTTTTTCGGCCCGTCGCTCAGTACTGGTAGAAGCCGCGACCGGTCTTCTTGCCGAGCAGCCCCGCGTCGACCATCCGCAGCAGCAGCGGCGGCGAGCTGTAGAGCTGCTCCTTGAACTCGTCGTAGAGGCTGTCCGCGACCGCCTTGATCGTGTCCAGACCGATCAGGTCGGTCAGTCGCAGCGGGCCCATCGGGTGCGCGCAGCCGAGCACCATGCCGTTGTCGATGTCCTCCGCGGAGGCGAAGCCGGACTCGAACATCCGGATCGCGGACAGCAGATAGGGCACGAGCAGCGAGTTCACCACGAAACCGGCGCGGTCCTGCGAGCGGATCACCGTCTTGCCGAGCACCTCGCCCGCGAACGCCTCCGCGCGGGCGGCCGTGCTCTCGTCGGTGAGCAGCGAGGGCACCAGTTCGACCAGCTTCTGCACCGGCACCGGGTTGAAGAAGTGGATGCCGATCACCTGCTGCGGCCGGGCGGTGGCCATGCCGAGTTTCATGATCGGGATCGAGGACGTGTTCGACGCCAGGATCGCGTCCTCGCGCACCACCACCTTGTCCAGTGTGGCGAAGATCTGTGTCTTGAGCTCCTCGAGCTCGGCCACGGCCTCGATCACCATGTCCCGGTCGGCGAAGTCGCCCAGGTCGGTGGTGTACGTGATCCGGGCCAGCGCCGCGTCCCGATCGGCCTCGGCGAGCTTGCCCGCCTTCACGCCGCGGTCCATCGACTTGGTCACCCGAGCCCGCCCGGCCTCCGCCGCGGCCGTACTCGTCTCCGCCACCAACACGTCCAGTCCGGCCTTCGCACAGACCTCGACGATCCCGGCCCCCATCAGCCCGGCCCCTACCACCCCTACACGCCGTACATCGGACACCGCGTACTCCTCGCTCCACTTACTGCCGTCGGCCTCCCGGGCATCCTCTCAGGTGTGGGTCACGCCTCGTCGACGCGCTGGACCGGTTGCCCGGTGAGCTTGGCGATGACGTCGAAGTCGCGATCGAGGTGCAACAGGGTCAATCCGTGGTGGCGTGCCGTCACGGCCACCACGAGATCCACCACGCTCGCACTCTCGTGCCGACTCGAATTTCCCGGAGCTCTTTGCAGTTGGGAGGGGTCGGGTCCTTCGGTGGGTGTGCGGGTCCAGGGAGGTGGCCTGGGGTGGTGGGGCTCGTGGTGGTTCGGGGATTCGGCCTTGTGGGTGAGTGTGGTTTCGCTCAGTGGGGGGCTGCCGCCATGTCCGGGAGGGGGTAGGGGAACTTGGCGCCGACCGCGCCGTCGACGGTGAGGGTCTGGCCGCTGACGTAGCGGGACAGGTCGCCGGTCAGGAAGAGGAGGGGGCCGGCGATGTCGGCGGGCAGGGCCACGTCGCGCAGGGGGGCGTTCGCGGCGTTGGCGGCGCGGCCGGGTTCGCCGAGGTAGGCGGAGACGCGCGGGGTCCAGACGACGCCGGGGGCGACCGCGTTGACCCGGACGCCGGCGGGGCCCAGTTCGACCGCGGCGGAGCGGACCAGGGAGATCAGGCCGGCCTTGGCCGCGCCGTAGGCCGCGTGCATCGGGGCGCCGGTCAGGCCGGAGACCGAGGCGACGAAGGTGATCGCGCCGCCGCCGTGCGCGGCCAGGTGCGCGCCGCCCAGTTGCAGGGCGAGCAGGGCGTGCCGGAGCACGATGTCCTGGTGCCAGGTCCAGTCCTCGTCGGTGGTGGAGAGCAGGTCGGCGTACCGGCTCATGCCGATGATGTCGACGATCGCGTGCGCTCGGCCCAGCCGCGCCTCGACGTCGGCCCACAGGCGGGTGACGTCGGCGCGCGAGGTCGCGTCGCCGGACCAGGCGAGGCCGTCGACCTCCGCGGCGATGTCGGCGGCCAGGTCCGGCTCGCGGTCCACCGCGAACACCCGCGCGCCGGACTGGGCGAGGGCGTGCGCGGCCTGGCGACCGATGCCCTGGCCCGCGCCGAGCACGACGACGCCGCGTCCGTCGAGCCGGAGCCGGGCCGGGTAGTCGGGGACGTCGGAGTCGTCGGTTCGGGTCATGGCGCCGACGCTAGGCAGGACCTGACGCAGTGTCAATCATGGTGGGGAGGCCGGCCGGCGCGGAACTGACGGTCTGTCAATCATGCTCCCGGCGTGGCAATGTTTGACCCAAGCAATCAAAAAAGGGGAGTCCGCATGGGCGAGCACATGGGCCACGGCGTCAAGCAGCGCGACCGGGTCCGGATGACCGAGCAGGAGATCGCCGCGTTCCTGGCCGAGCGCCACTCGATGACGATGTCCACGCTCAGCGCCGACGGCAGCATCCACTCGATCGGCATGTGGTACGGCTTCCTGGAGGGCGAGGTCGCCCTGGAGAGCAAGGCCCGCGCGCAGAAGGTGCTCAACGTGCGCCGCAACCCGACCATCACGTGCCTGGTCGAGGCCGGCGAGTACTACGAGGAGTTGCGCGGCGTCTCCATCGTCGGCAAGGCCGAGGTGGTCGAGGAGCCGGAGCGGATCTGGGAGCTGGGGGTGAGCGTGTTCGGCCGCTACGCGGCGCCGTACACCGAGGAGATGCGCCCGGCCGTGGAGATGATGCTGAACAAGCGCGTGGTGATCAAGGTCGTCCCGGACCGGATCGTGTCCTGGGATCACCGCAAGCTCGGCCTGCCGTCCACCCGCCCGAGCTGACGCCCACCCGCCGACCCCGCCGCCGACTGCAGGCGGGTACGGATCTGGCAACGCCGGATCCAGTCAGGTAGCCTGTCCGCTTACTTGATCGAGACAAGTATTGGTGAGGGAGTACACAGTGCCGATCGGATTCGCCACCGAGCACCAGGCGTTCGCGGAATCGGTCGCCGGTTTCGTCGCCCGCCACGCCTCGATCGAGGCCACCCGCGCAGCCGCCGACGAACTCGGCGCCGGCGCCCTCCCCGACTGCTGGGACGCGCTGGTCGGCCAGGGGCTGACCGCCGTGCACCTGCCCGAGGAGCACGGCGGCGCGGGCGCCGGCGTACTCGAACTCGCCGTCGCCTTGGAGGAGGCCGGCCGCGGCCTGCTGCCCGGCCCGTACCTGTCCACCGTGCTGACCGGCACCGTCCTGGCCCGCTGCGCCGGCCCCGAGGTCGGCAAGGCGCTGCTGCCGCGATTCGCCGAGGGGGCCACCGGCGCGGTCGCCGTCGTCCCGAGCCTGACCGCGCACCGCACCGAAGCCGGCTGGCGGATCGACGGCGTCGCCGAACCGGTCCTGGGCGCGGTCGGTGCGACGTATCTGCTGCTCGGGGCGCGGGTCGAGGCCGCCGAACGGGACGAGCAGATCTGGTTCGTGGTCGAGCCCGGCGCCGAGGCGGCCATCGAGATCGTCCCGCTGGACCCGGTCGACCTCGCCCGCGGCGTGGCCCGGGTGCACGCGCACGACCTGGAGCTCCCGGCGTCCCGGGCGCTGACCGGGATCGACGCCGCCATGGTGCGCGACCTGGCCGCCGTGCTCGCCGCCGCCGAGGCGGTCGGCGTGGCCCGCTGGTGCTTCGAGACCGCGCTCGCCTACGTCAAGATCCGCGAGCAGTTCGGCGTCGCGGTCGGCTCGTTCCAGGCGATCAAGCACAAGGCCGCCACGCTGTTCACCAAGCTGCAACTGGCCACGGCTGCGGCCTGGGACGCGGCCCGGGCGGCCGACGACGTGGTCGCCGACGCCGACGAGCAACTGCGTCTGGCCGCCGCCGAGGCCGCCGTGGTCTGCCTGCCGTTGGCTCGCGAGGTGGCCCTGGACTGCATCACCATGCTCGGCGGCATCGGCTTCACCTGGGAACACGACATCCACCTCTACTGGCGCCGCGCGGTCTTCCTGGCCCAGTGGCTGGGCCCGGTGGGGGAGTGGACCGCACACCTGGGCCGCGCCGCGCTGGCGAGCGTCGGCGGCGGCCCCACCCGGCGCTTCGACCTCGAACTCGACGAGGGCGACATCGCCGCCTTCCGGGCCGAGGTGGCCGCGCACCTGGCCGAGGCGAACACCCTCGCCGAGCCCGCCCGCCGGCGGCGGCTGGCCGAACTCGGCTACGTCTCCCCGCACTACCCCGAGCCGTACGGCATCGCCGCGAACCCGGCCCGGCAGGTGGTCATCCAGCAGGAGTTCGCCCGGATCGGGCTGACCCAACCCAGCACCATCATCGGCGAGTTCGCGCTGCCGACGATCATGGCGCACGGCACCGACGCCCAGCGCGACGCCTACGTGCCGGCCACGCTGCGCGGCGAGATCGTCTGGTGCCAGTTGTTCAGCGAGCCGGGCGCGGGCTCCGACCTGGCGTCGCTGAGCACCCGGGCGACCCGGGTCGACGGCGGCTGGCGGCTGAACGGCCAGAAGGTGTGGAACTCCAAGGCGCACGAGGCCCACTTCGGCATCTGCCTGGCCCGTACCGACCCGGACGCGGCCAAGCACAAGGGCATCACCTACTTCATCGTGGACATGGCCACGCCCGGCATCGACGTGCGTCCGCTCAAGCAGTCCAACGGCCAGTCCGAGTTCAACGAGGTCTACCTCGACGACGTGTTCGTCGCCGACGACCAGGTGGTCGGCGAGGTGCACGCGGGCTGGCGGATCGCCCGCACCACGCTGGCCAACGAGCGGGTGATGATCGCCGGCGGCCCGGGCATGCAGGCGTTCGGCAAGCTGCTCGACGACATCGGCGAGACCGGCGCCGCGGACACCTCGCTCGCGAGTCGACTGGGCGCCTTCGCGGCCGAGCACTTCGCGCTGCGTGCGCTGACCCTGCGCTCGACGCTCCAGCAGTTGTCCGGGCTCAACCCGGGCGCCGCCTCCAGCGTGCTCAAGCTCGCGGTCACCGAACACCAGCGGGCCGTGGTCACCGCGCGGCTGGACCGGATCGGCGCGGCCGGCACCCACCACGCCGACCTCGGCGGCGAACTGCTCACCGCCTACCTCTCGCTGCCGGCGGTCCTGCTCGGCGGCGGCACCCGGGAGATCCAGCTCAACGTCGTCGCCGAACGCATCCTGGGCCTGCCCAGGGGCTGACCGGCGGGGCTCGCCCGGGCCGGGTCCGGGCCCGGCGTTCGGCTTTCCGTCCCGGCAACCGGCGATCGACCACCGGCTGTCAGTGCTTTCCACGGCTACCAGGGAGACCACGTGCACATCGCCTACACACCCGAGCAGGAGGACCTGCGGCGGGAACTGCGCGAGTACTTCGCGCGGATCATGACGCCCGAGATCCGGGCCGAGCAGGCCGCGGGCGAGACCAGCCTGATGGGCAAGGACGGCGCGTACTGCCGCGTCGTCAAGCAGATGGGCAAGGACGGCTGGCTGGGCATCGGCTGGCCCAAGGAGTACGGCGGCCAGGACCGTTCGATGCTGGAACAGCTCATCTTCACCGACGAGGCCACCCTGGCCGGCGCGGCGGTGCCGTTCCTGACCATCAACACCGTCGGCCCCACGCTGATGGAGTACGGCACGCAGGAGCAGCGCGACTTCTTCCTGCCGAAGATCCTCGCCGGCGACATGCACTTCTCGATCGGCTACTCCGAGCCGGGCGCGGGCACCGACCTGGCCGCGCTGACCACCAAGGCGGTCCGGGACGGCGACGACTGGATCATCAACGGCCAGAAGATGTGGACCTCGCTGATCCACGTCGCGGACTACGTCTGGCTGGCCGCGCGCACCGACCCGGACGCGCCGCGGCACAAGGGCCTGACCATGTTCCTGGTGCCCACGAACGCCGAGGGTTTCTCCTGGACCCCGATCAAGACCATGGGCGGCCAGACCACGTCGCAGACGTTCTACGAGAACGTGCGGGTGCCCGCCTCCGCGATGGTCGGCGAGCTCAACGGCGGCTGGAAGCTGATCACCGGTCAGCTCAACCGCGAGCGGGTGGCGCTGTGTTCGGCCGCGGGCATCCAGCTCGCGCTGCACGAGACCCGGCGCTGGGCCGAGCGGGCGCTGCTGCCGGACGGCTCGCGGGTGATCGACCGCGAGCACGTGCAGGCCAACCTCGGCCGGGTGCACGCCAAGGTCGAGTTCCTCAAGCTGGTCAACTGGAAGATCGCCTGGTCGGTCGACCACGGCACCAAGGTCGGCCCGGCCGACGCCTCGGCGACCAAGATCTTCGGCACCGAATTCGCCACCGAGGCATACCGGTTGTTGATGGAGTGCATGGGCGAGGACGCCTACCTCCAGCAGGACTCGCCCGGTGCGGTGTTGCGCGGCCGGCTGGAGAAGATGCACCGCACGGCGCTGATCCTCACCTTCGGTGGCGGCACCAACGAGGTACAGCGCGACATGATCGCGATGCTGGGCCTCGGCCTGCCGCGACCGCCCCGCTGACCCGCCGTCACCACGCTGACAAGGACAGGTGAAATGGACTTCGGTTACACGGAAGAACAGCAGGACCTGGTGGGCCTGGCGGGGCGGATCCTCGGCGAGCGGGTCACCCACGAGGCGCTCACGGCGCTGGACAAGCGGGTCGAGCAGGACGGCGAACCGCGCCTGGACCGCGACCTGTGGGCGGAGTTGGCCAAGGCCAACCTGCTCGGGATCGGCCTGCCGGAGGAGTTCGGCGGCTCGGGCTACGGCGTCTTCGAGCAGTGCCTGATCCTGGAGCAGGTCGGCCGCACCCTGGCGCCGGTGCCGTTCGGGCCCTCGATCGCGGTCGCCGCCTCGATGCTGAACCGGTTGGGCACCGACGAGCAGAAGGCGGCCTGGCTGCCGGGCGCCGTGGACGGTACGAAGATCCTGACCTACGCGCTCGCCGAGCCGTTCGGTCGGGACGGCGCCACGCCCGCCACCACGGCGGTGCACACGGACGGGGTCTGGTACCTGGACGGGGTCAAGACCGGGGTGCCGGTGGCGACCGTGGCGGACCTGCTGCTGGTGTCCGCGGACGTGGCGGGGCACGGCGGCGTGTTCCTGGTCGACCCCAAGGCCGCCGGTGTCCGGGTCGAGGCCCAGCTCACCACCGCCAAGGAGATCGCCGGCCTGGTCACCCTGGAGCACGCCGCGGGCATCCCGCTCGGCGGCCCCGACGCGGCCCGCGAGCTGCGCGACCGGGCCACCCTGGCGCTGTGCGCGACCCAGCTCGGGGTGACCGAGAAGGCGATGCGCGAGAGCGCGAAGTACGCGAGCGAGCGGGTGCAGTTCAAGCGCCCGATCGGTTCCTTCCAGGCGGTGGGGCATCGCCTCGCCGACGCCTACATCGACGTCGAGGGCATCCGGCTGACCACGTGGCAGGCCGCGTGGCAGGAGGCCGAGGGGCTGGACGCGGCCGAGGCGATCGCGACCGCGAAGTTCTGGGCGGCCGACGGCGGACACCGCGTCGCGCACGCGGCCGTCCACGTGCACGGCGGCATGGGCGTGGCCGAGGAGCACTTCGTGCACCGTTACTTCAACCACGCCAAGCAGATCGAACTCTCGCTCGGCGGCGCGACCGAGCAGGCGCTGCGGATCGGCGCCGGCTTCGCCGCCACGGCCGCGGGCGAGTTCGCCTGAACCGGCCCATCCGAGCCCGCCCTCGGCCCGGCCGTACCGGCGCCGTACCCCTGTGATTCCTGGAGACGAACAGACATGAGCGAACCCCACGCCCTGGTCGAACGGGACGGCCACGTCCTGATCATCACGATGAACCGGCCCGAGGCCCGCAACGCGGTCACCGGCGAGATGATCGAGATCCTGGAGGCCGCCTGGGACGAGGTCAACGACAACCCGGAGATCCGGGTCGCCATCCTCACCGGAGCCGGCGGCGCGTTCTGCGCGGGTGCCGATCTGAAGGCGATGAGCCGGCGCGCGCCGGGCGACGCGTTCAAGGGCGGCGACGGCAAGCCGGGCATGGACATGTCCGTGATGAAGTGGTGTCTCAAGGGCTTCACCCTCACCAAGCCCTTGATCGCCGCGATCGAGGGGCCCGCCATCGCCGGCGGCACCGAGATCCTTCAGGCCACCGACATCCGGGTGGCCGGCGAGTCGGCGCGCTTCGGCGTATCCGAGGTCCGCTGGGGCCTGTTCCCGCTCGGCGGGTCGGCGGTGCGCCTGCGCCGTCAGATTCCGTACACTGTCGCCGCCGACCTGCTGCTGACGGGCCGCCACATCAAGGCGCCCGAAGCCAAGGAGCTCGGTTTGATCGGGCACGTCGTGCCGGATGGCGGCGCACTGGAGAAGGCGAAGGAGATCGCCCACCAGATCGCGGCCAACGGTCCGATCGCGGTTCAGGCGGTCCTGCGCGTTCTGCGTGAAACCGACCAGTTGACCGAGGAAGATGCGTTCAAGCTGGAGTCGCAGATCGGCATGCGGGTGTTCATGAGCGACGACGCGAAGATCGGTCCGCGAGCCTTCGCGGAGAAGAAGACCCCGGAGTTCAAGGGCACCTGATGTGCCATCGGAAGACTTCGGCATGAAACGGGCCCGCCGGGTCAGGGACGGCAATCCCCCGGCGGGTCCTCATCATGTCGACGCACGAGTGGTCATCGGGGTTGCGTCGGATGCCGGGGCAATCTCGGCGCCGACGCCGGTACCCGCCGGGCCCGGACCTCGCCGACGAGCTCGATCGAGGCCAACACGCCGAGCACGATCCACAGGGTGAGGATCAGCTTCCCGTTGGTCAGCGACGCACACGACCAGCCGGTCAGGGCGGCGAACAGCCAAAACGCCGCGATGTAGAGGCCGGGAGTGTCGCGGCGGCGCAGGAACGCGACCAAAAAGAGCAGTGCGAGCAGCACGAACGGCGCGATCGCGGCGAACTCCTGGCTGCCGAGATCGCGCGCGCTCCAGTAGTCGGAGTCGCCGTAGGCGGAGAACGCCTGCCGTCGATGGCTGTGGTAGGGCGGCGCGAACAGGGCCGCGGCCAACACGGCGAGCGGCCCCCACACCAGCACCACCGCCAGTCGCGCCGACCACGGCAGCGCGGCGGCGGCGAGCACGGCGGCGGCCAGGCACAGGTAATTGAAGCCCTTGAACCCCTCCGGGGTCACGCTCAGCCACGTGCCCGCGAGCAACGCGCCACCGGCCACCGCGAGCAGGCCGTCGCCGCTGAGCCGGAACCGGATCGCCCACGGGCCGCCGGCGGAGCGCAGTGGCGCCGAGCCGGCGGAGGGGGCGAGGCCCGGCATCCGGGGTGGCTCCGGTGCGGGCGGACCCTGCGTGGGCGGGGCCGGGGCGGGCGGCCGGTGGCCGGCGGTGTCCGGGATCGGCGCGGGTTCGGCCGGTCGCCTCGCCTGGTGGGCCGCGTTCGGGTTGCGGGCGGTGTCGGGGGCGGGCGCGCTCGCGGTGGATCGGGCCCGGATCTCCTCCAGCGCGCCCAGCAACCGACTCGCGGTCGGAAAGCGGTCGTCGGGGTGCTTGGCGAGCAGGCGCAACACCAGCGCGTCCAAGTCCTCGGGCACCTGCGGGCGCATCGCGGACGGCGGGGTCGGCGGCTTCGACAGGTGCTGGTGCATCACCGCGAACGGCGAGTCGGCCAGGAACGGCGGCCGTCCGGTGAGCAGTTCGTAGATCAACGCACCCAGCGAGTACAGATCGGTGCGGGCGTCCACGTCCCGGCCCTCGATCTGCTCCGGGGACAGGTAGGCGGGGGTGCCCACGGTCATCCCGGTCGCGGTGAGCCGGGTCGTGGTCTCCGCGAGCACCTTGGCGATGCCGAAGTCGAGCACCTTCACGCCGCCGGACGAGGTCAGCATGATGTTGGCCGGTTTGAGGTCGCGGTGCACGACGCCGTGGCCGTGGCTGTGCACCAGCGCGTCCGCGACGTCCCGGGCGATCGACACGGTGCGGTTGATCGGCAGCGGGCCCTCGTGCAGCGCCTCGGCGAGCGTGCGACCGTCGACGAACTCCAGCACCAGGAACGGCGTCGGCTCGCCGTCGGTGGTGTCCTCGCCGACGTCGTACAACGTCGCCACGCCCGGGTGCGAGAGCGCGGCGACGGTGCGGGCCTCGCGCCGGAACCGGTCCCGGAACTCCTGTTGCCGGGTCAGCTCGGCGGGCAACACCTTGACCGCGACGGTGCGGCCCAGTTCGCGGTCGACACCGCGCCAGACCACGCCCATGCCGCCGTGGCCGACGGACTGGGCCAGTTCGTACCGTCCCCCCAGAACGCGCATGTCTCCCCCGGAACTCGGTGCGTGCCGTGCCTGGACGCGCGGGTCTTCGTGAGCGTGCGGGTGTCCGGGCCGGCCCGGCCGCGCGATGCGGCGGCGCCGGCGATTCGGGACTTTCGTGGCGAGAAAGTACCGCTTGGGAGGGGAGCCCGGACAGGGCTTTGCCGGATCATCGCGAAGCTATTCTTTTGATCGAGTCAAGGGTAAGTTGACCCGACCCTGCTTCGCCCCGGATCGGATCCGTGCCTGGGATCCCGCTTCGGAGGCACCCGTACATCCGCCGTGGGAGCCGACCATGACGCCCGTCAGCCCGTCGTTCAACCTCGCCGACCTCTTCGAGGTCGTGGTGGACGCGATTCCCGACCGCACCGCGCTGATCGCGGGCGAGGTGCGCACGACCTATCGCGGCCTCGACGCGCGGGCCAACCGGGTCGCCCACCACCTGATCGAGGCCGGGATCGAGCCCGGCGACTTCGTCGGGATCCACGCGTGGAACCGCGCCGAGTGGGTCGAGGCGATGATCGGGTGCTACAAGGCGCGGGCCGTGCCGATCAACATCAACTACCGCTATGTCGAGGCGGAGTTGCGCTACCTGTACGAGAACTCGGGCATGGTCGCGGTGATCGCGGAGCGATCCTTCGCGGGTGCGACGCGGGCGATCCGGGCCGACTTCCCGGCGCTGCGCCACGTGGTGATCCTGGAGGACGGCTCGACCGAGTCGATCGAGGGCATGGTGGCCTACGAGGACGCGCTCGCGGCGGCCTCGCCGGAACGCGGCTTCGGCGCGCGCAGCGAGGACGACCTGTACGGCCTGTACACGGGCGGGACCACCGGCATGCCCAAGTGTGTGCTGTGGCGCGGCGAGGACATCTTCTTCGCGGCCCTGCAGGCCGGTCGCGGTGCTCGGCCCAAGCTGCGCACGCCGGACGAACTCGGCGACACGGTTCGGGAGTCGGCCGGGATGACCACGCTTGGTCTGGCGCCGATGATGCACGGCGGCGGGCAGTGGTCGATGTGGAACACCTTCTACATGGGCAACACCTACCTGATGTGGACCGGGCGCAGCTTCGACGCCGACACCGTGATGGCGCTCGCGGCCCGGGAGCGGGCGCTGTCGATGTCGGTGGTCGGCGACGGCATGGGCAGGCCGCTGGCGGACTGGCTCGCGGCCAATCCGGACACCTACGACCTGTCCGCGCTCAAGGCGATCAGCAACGGCGGGGCGCCGATGAGCACGGCGGTGCGCACCGCTCTGGAGCAGGCCGGCGTCTTCGTGATCGACAGCTTCGGCGCGTCCGAGACGGGCGCCGCGGCACGGCAGACCGGCGGACCGGGCAGCGCGACGCGGTTCGCCTCGTCGGCGACCACGACGGTGCTCGACGATCGCCTGGTGCCGGTCGAGCCGGGCTCCGGCGACGTCGGCCGACTGGCCGTCAGCGGGCACATCCCGCTGGGCTATCACGGCGACGACGAGAAGACCCGGGCCACCTTCGTCAAGGACGCGGACGGACGCCGTTGGGTGTTGCCGGGCGACTTCGCGCAACTGGAGAAGGACGGCGGCATCATCCTGCTCGGGCGCGGCAGCGCGACCATCAACACCGGCGGCGAGAAGGTCTATCCGGACGAGGTGGAGGGCGCGCTCAAGACGCACGCGGACGTGTTCGACGCGGTCGTGGTCGGCGTCCCGGACCCGCGCTTCGGCCAGGCGGTCACCGCGCTCGTGGTGCTGCGCGCGGGTGCCGCGCCGGCGGCGGAGGCGATCACCGCCCACGCCCGGACCATGATCGCGGGCTACAAGACGCCCAAGCGCATCCACTTCGTCGAGTCGATCCCGCGCACGGCGGCGGGCAAGGTGGACCTGCGGGCGGCCAAGGCGCGCGCCGAGGAGCTGTCCGGGTAGTCGGGTGCCGCGGCGGATCCGGCGGGCCGGGGCTCAGCTCAGCACTTCGGTCAGGGTGTGGATCAGCAGGCCGACCAGAGCGCCGACGACGGTGCCGTTGATCCGGATGAACTGGAGGTCGCGCCCGACGTTGATCTCGATCTTGCGGCTGGTCTCCTTGGGATCCCAGGCGCCGACGGTGTCGGTGATCAGCGCGGTGATCTCGTCGCGGTAGGTGGTCACCACGTAGACGGCGGCCTGCTCGATCCATCGATCCGCCTTGCCCCGCACGCGCGGGTCCTCGGCCAGCCGGCCGGCCAGTGAACGCACGGCGGTGGTGACCCGGTTGCGCAGTTCGCTGTCCGGGTCCTCGGTGGCCTCGACCAGCATCGTCCGGGCGGCGCTCCACACCGACGCGATCAGCTCCTGGACCGCCGGGTGCGCGATGGTGCGGTCCCGCAGCCGCTCTATCTGGGCGATCATCGCCGGATCGTGCTGGAGGTCGCGGGCCACCTCGGCGAGGAAGTTGTCCACCGCGAGTCGGGCCGGGTGGCCCGGGTCGTCGCGCACCGCGCCCGCGAACCGGACCAGTTCGCGGTGCACCTTGTTGGCGATCTGCCGGTCCAGGAAGCGCGGCGACCAGCCGGGGGACTCCTCGTTGACCACCCGCAGCACCGACTCGCGATGTTGCTCCAGCCAGTCGTGCGCCTTCGTCGCGACCAGGTCGACCAGGCCCCGATGCGCGCCGTCGCGCACCAGCCGGTCGAGCAGTTCGCCGATCGGCTGGGCCACCGCCTGGGCGGAGACCCGACGGGTGATCGCCTGGCCGAACACGCTCTGCACGTCCTCGTCGCGCAGCACGGTCAACGCCGCGCGGGCCAGCGCGCCCAGTTGGTCGGTGACCCGCTCGGCGTGCCCGGGGGCGGCCAGCCAGGTGCCGGCGCGGCGGGAGACCTCCATCCGGCTCAGTCGTTGCCGCACCACCGCGTCGGAGAGGAAGTTCTCCCCGACGAACTCGCCGAGATTGCGGCCCAGCGCGTCCTTGCGGGTCGGAATGATCGCGGTGTGCGGAATCGGCAGCCCCAGCGGCCGGCGGAACAACGCGGTCACCGCGAACCAGTCGGCCATCGCACCGACCATCCCGGCCTCCGCCGCCGCCTGCACATATCCGGCCCAGGCCCCGGCCCCACGCGCCTCGGCCCAGCGCGCGAGCACGTACAACACGATCGCGAACACCAGGAACCCGGTGGCGATCACCTTCATCCGCCGCACCCCATGCAGCTTCGTCAACTCCGCCGCGGTACGCACCACACCCCCCGGTCCCGAACGAGACGAAGCCACGGACTCGGATTCGGCAAGATCTTCCATGACCGTCATTCTGATGATCTGCCCACACGGGACGCGCACACGACACCGGATCGGCGCTGTGTGCTTTCCGCCGCCCCGGGTTCGGCACGGGTCGGGGTCACAGGGTGTACAGGCCCTTGGCGAGGGTGACGGCGCCGCCGGCCAGGGCCAGCCATTGCACGGCGCGTTTGGCTTGGCGTTCGGGGGTGTGGGCGGCGAGGACCCGGCCGAGCGCGGCGCCGGCGAGCAGGGCTGTGCCGATGCCGGTCCAGGCCGGGGCGCTCAGGTGTGGGGGCGACTTGGCGGCGAGCGAGAAGGCGTTCACCACGACGCCGTAGAACTGGGCGTTGGGCACGAACTCGGCGACGGTCCAACCCGCGTTGAGTGCGTACAGGGACACCGCGGGGCCACCGACGCCGGCCGAGGAGTTCATGAAGCCGCTTGCGGCGCCGGCCACCACGGCGCCCCTGCGGGCGCGCAGGGCGGGTATTCGCACGCCGAGCATGACCGAGCCGACGGCCACGCACACCGCCGCGCCGATGCCCGCGAGCAGCCACGGCTCGGGCAGCCGGGCGGCCACCCACGAGCCGAGCGGTACGGTGCACGCCGCCGCGACCACCAGCGGCACCATCGCGGCGAGCCGGACCCGGCGCCACGAGGCGGCCAGCCCGATCGCGCTGATCACGCCCGCGCCGCCGTTGCACAACACCACGCCCTGGGCCGGGCCGAGCAACAGCACCAGACCGGGCGCCGCGACCAGCGCGAAGCCCATGCCGGTGAGGCGTTGCACCGACGCGCCCAGGAGCACGATCCCGCCCAGGAGCAGGGCGAGGGACCAGGCAGCGGACACGGGCGATCCTCGGGTCGGAGACATCTGACGACCCGACAGCTATACCGGAGATCGTCGCTCGGCGCCGTCGCGGGCGGTCTGGGTGCGACTCGGGGTGGGTCAGCCGTGTGCCGGGGTGGCCAGGATGCCGTTGAGCAGGACTTCGATGCCCCACGCGTCGCGTTCGTCGCCGGAGCCGGCCGTCAACGTGTCGCGCATCGAGACCAGGTGCGGGTAGTCCGCCGCGGACAACCGCCCGAACGTCTCGTCCATCGCCGCGACCGCGCTCTCCTCGCTCTGCCCCTCGCCGGCCTTGTCGGCGTACGCCGATTCCTCGACCGCCGCCGCGGTGATGTGCAGGTTGATCAGATCCAGGGCCAGTGAGCGGGTCGGGTCGTCGATGCCCGCGCCGGCCAGCAGCCCCAGGATGGCCTCGGCCAGCGCGAGCGCGTTGGGGCCGGTCGGTACGTCGCCCAGGGCCACGCCGGCGATCTTGCGATGTGCGCCCAGCACGGTGATCGCCGTGCGGATCAGCGTGCGCAGCTCGGCGCGCCAGTGCGGGAACGGCTCGCCGACCGCGGCCACCGTCGGCAGCGCGATCTCGCCGAGCACCCGGTCGTAGACCAACGCGAGCAGCTCGTCGCGGTTGGCCACGTACACGTAGAGCGAGGCGGCGCCGGTGTCCAGCGCCTGCGCGACCCGGCGCATGGTCACCGCCTCCAGGCCGTCCGCGTCCAGGATCGCCAGCGCGGCGGAGACCAGCGCGTCCGCGCTGAGTGCGGCCTTGGCCGGTCGGGTCCGCCGACTGACCGGCGTAGCGGGGGTGGACGGTCGCGGTTCGCCGGGTGATTTCGCCATGCCCCGAGTATACGCGTTGACGGAACGCTGTTCGCTACGTACATTGTTCGTAACGAACGATGTTCGTAACGAACATGGCTCGCCGAACGCACTCGCACCTCACCGCGCCGCACCGCGCTGCATCGCACCGCACGCCATCGCCTCGTCCGAGGCCGCGTCGTCCCGACCGAGGAGTACCGATGACCCCCACCGCCACCGCCACCGCCGACTCGCCCGACACCACTCCCGCCGTCGAGGCCCCGCACCCCGCCGGATACGCCCGGCGGTGGCGGATCCTGGCGATCGTGCTCGTCGCCGAGGTGATGGACCTGCTCGACAGCACCGTGACCAACGTCGCCGGCCCCTCCGTCCGGGCCGATCTCGGCGGCGGCGCCGCGCTGTTGCAGTGGCTCGCCGCCGGATACACGCTCGCGTTCGGCGTGTTGCTGGTGGTCGGCGGCAGACTCGGCGACCGCTGGGGCAGACGCCGATTGTTCCTGCTCGGCGCCGGCGGCTTCGCCGTGGCGTCCCTGCTCTGCGCGCTGTCCCCCTCGCCGGAACTGCTGGTCGCCGCCCGGATCGCCCAGGGAGCCTTCGGCGCCCTGCTGATCCCGCAGGGCTTCGGCATCCTCAAGTCGGTCTTCCCGCCCGCCGAGACCGGCAAGGCGTTCGCCGCCTTCGGCCCGGTGCTCGGCCTGTCCGCGGTCGGCGGCCCGATCCTGGCCGGCGCGCTCATCCACCTCGACCTGTTCGGTACCGGCTGGCGGCTGATCTTCCTGATGAACGTCCCGCTCGGTCTCGCCGCCGTGCTCGGGGGCCTGCGCTACATCCCCCGGGACGCCCCGAACCCCGCCGTGCGGATCGACCTCGTCGCCGCCACACTGCTGACCGCGGCCTCCACGCTGATCATCCTGCCGCTCATCCAGGGCCCCGAAGCCGACTGGCCGCTGTGGTCGTTCGGTTGCCTCGCCGCCGGCTTCGCCACCTTCGCCGGATTCATCCTGCGCGAGCGCCGCAGCCCGCACTCGCTGATCGAGGCCACGCTGCTGCGCAACCGCGCGTACAAGTCCGGCATGCTCTTCGGCCTCGCCTTCTTCGCCGGCACCACCGGATTCATGCTGATCACGTCGCTGTTCCTGCAACTGCACCTGCACTACGGCGCGCTCGAAGCCGGTCTCACCCTCGCCCCGATCGCGGTCGGCATCGTGGTCGCCTCCATCGCCGGTTTCCAGGTGATGGCCAGGCTCGGCCGCAACCTGCTCCTGATCGGTGTCGGCGTGCACCTGGTCGGCCTGGTCTGCCTCGCGGCCGTGGTCGCCCACTTCGGTTCGCACACGACCGGCGTCGACCTGATCGCCCCACTGTTCGTCGCCGGCCTCGGCATGGGCGCCGTGTTCGCACCGCTGTTCGACGTGATCCTGGCCGGTGTCGCCGAGCACGAACTGGGCAGCGCCTCCGGCTCGTTGTCCGCGATGCAACAACTCGCCGGCGCGCTCGGCGCGGCCGGCATCACCACCTTGTTCTTCCAACTCGCCGAACACCACACCGCCTCCGCCGCGATGGCCACCGGAGCCCTGGCGGTGGCCGGCCTGGGCCTGCTCGCCGGCGGCCTGGTATTCCTGCTCCCTCGGCACGCCAGGCCGCACGAGGGATGAGTCCGCACGGCGGCCGGTGCCGGTCGCCGCACCGAGCCGGCCCGAAGGCCGCCCGGTCCACCCGAAGGCCCCGCACCGGCCGAAGCCCCGCCCCGACCGGCCGAGTCCACCCGGCACGGTCCACGAAACCCGACCCGACAAGGAAACGAGTCACCATGAGCATCCTCGTCACCGGAGCCCGCGGCCGCGTCGCGCGCGGAGTCGTCACCCGCCTCCTCGCGGCCGGCCACTCGGTCCGGATCGCCGGCAGCGACCCGACCGAACTCGAACCCCCCGCCGGTGTCGAAGCCGTGCGCCTCTCGCTCCGCGAACCCGACAACGCCGCAGCGGTGTTGCGCGGCATCACCAGCGTCTTCCTCTACGCCGAGGCCGCCGGCATCACCGCCTTCGTCGAGGCCGCCCGGGCCGCCGACATTCGGCACATCGTGCTGCTGTCCTCGTCCGCGACGAACACCCCCGACCCGCAGAGCAGTCCGCTCGCGGCGAGCCACCACACGGTCGAGGTCGCGGTCGCCGAGTCCGGAATCCCGTACACGGTGCTGCGCCCCGGCGCGTTCGCCACCAACGCGATCGGCTGGAAGTACCGGCTGATGGGCAGCGGCAAGATCGAACTGCCGTACCCGAACGCCCAGGTCGCCCCGATCCACGAGGACGACATCGCCGACGTGGCCACCGCGGTGCTGGTGGCCGGCGACCACCTCGGCGAGACGCTCGACCTCAACGGCCCGCAATCGTTGTCCTTCGTCGAGCAGATCGCGATCCTGGCCGATGTCCTGGGCCGCGACCTGCCGTTCGTCGAGGTCACCCGCGACCGGGCATTCGCCGGACTGACCCCCTACATGGACGCCGGCTATGCCGACGCGCTGCTGGACCTGTGGGCGGCCGCCGTCGATCCCGAACCGGTGTCCGGCACCACCGAGGCGATCACCGGCAAGCCCGGTCGCGACTTCCGCACCTGGGCCCTGGAGCACCGCGCGGACTTCGCCATCGACCCGGATCAGCGCGGGTAAATCCCCGACAACCGCCCGGACATGACGACATCGGACCGACCGGACCGGCCTGCGCCGACCGGTCGGTCCGCGCTGTGCCGATCTTGTGGCTCCCTCGCTCCCCACGAAGTCGCCAGGCTGTCTACCCTGCTGTTCAGACCGGCCGTTTACCGAAACTCTGGACGCACATGACCGTCGCGCTTCACACCGGCGCGGGTGCCGCAATCGAGGTACGCCGCGCGCTCCAGGCTGATGAAGCCAGGGACGTTCCCGAACACACGTGGGTCGGCCCGATCGTCCGGGTCCGCCCACAGGGCGAACGACACTACGAGGACGTCGCCTACATCGAGACCGGGCCCACCGACGACATGGGCAGCTCTCCCTCCCGCCACCTGATCCTGTGGGCCGACCGGGCCCGCCGCCATCGAATGGCCGCGGTGGGCACGTATTCGACCGCCGGCGACTACGCGGTCTACAGCATCACCGGGCCGGCGGGCGAGCACCTGGCCACGGTGCATCGCGAACAGGGCAGCATTCGCCGACTGCGCCGCACCTCCTGGACGATCCGCCCGGCCCAGGGCCCCACGCTGCACGCGGCCAAGGGCACCACGTTCGGCTGGATCGCCTGGTGGGCGCTGTCCCCGTTGTGGGGCCTGATGATGGCCGTGGCCGTCCTCGGCGGCAAGGCGCCGCGGCTGCCGCTGCGCACGATCTGGCGCCACGACGGCACCCGGGTGTTCGAATACCTGGGCAGCGTCGGCACGACCGACTCCTACGAACTGCCCCCCGGCCACGTCGACGCCCGCATCGTCCTGGCCCTGGCCGCCCTGCACAACAGCCACCCAGGCTGGTACGACCGCCTGTAGCCACGAGGTTCGACGGATCGGGGCGGCTACCGGGCGCGGCAGCGGCGGGCTGGGACCTGCACGGGTCGGGGCGGCCGGGTGCCGGCGCGTCCCGTGCGGGCGTGAACCACCCGACGCGGGCGGGGTGGGAGCATCCGGCGGTGGTGGACGCGGTGTCGGGCGGGACCTCGCTCGGCATGGCGATCTTCATCGCCCTGGGCGGGTACCGCTCGTTGTTGCCGCTCGTGCCGATGATCGCCGCGTACGGCCTGGCCGTGGCGAGTTCGCGGCGGACCACGATGTGGGCCGCGGTCGTGGCGACGGCCGGGGTCGGGGCGTCCGGGCTGCGCTTCGGCGCGGTCTGCCGACAGGGCGAGCGCGCCGCCATACCGCTGACCTGGATGGGACTGGGCGCCGCGATCATGATCGCGGTCCTCGTGGCCTTCGTCCTCGGTGGGCGCCGGGTGATCGCGGAGTTCGGCGTGGGTCCTACCGCGGCCGTCGCCCTCGACGCGCTCGTGCCGCGCAGGATCCTGATCAGGGCGGTGACGCACCCGCTGAGCAGGTCGAACCGGTGGTTGCCGGCCCGGGTCGACCGGCGGCTGCCCCGGTTGTCGATCGAGGCCCCGGAGGTGGTCGTGCCGGCCCGGCCGGCCTCGGAGCCGGGGCGATGGTGAGACCCGGCCGCCTCGCCATCGGGGGGCGAAAATCTCGGCCGAGATTCTTTTTCGATCCGGTGTCACACATTCGCGCCGGGGTCCGTCAGTGCTGTGTAGGCCAGCGACAAGGGCCCGCAGCCGGCGGAGGCGGAGATCGGCCGCCGGTGGGACCACCTCCAGAGGAGCAGTCATGGAAGCACGTATGGGCAACCCCGCGATGGTCGTTCCCGGCGCGATGAAGGCGCTGATGGCCCTCGGGGCCGCCACCGCCCAGGCCGGGGTTCCGAAGGCCACCCTCGAACTGGCCAACCTCCGGGCGAGTCAGATCAACGGCTGTAGCGTCTGTGTCCACATGCACGCCCGTGACCTGCGCAAGAGCGGCGAGTCGGACGAGCGCATCGACACCGTCGCCGGGTGGCGCGACGCCCCCTACTTCAACGACGCCGAACGCGCGGCCCTCGCGCTGACCGAGGCGGTCACCCGGGTCGCCGACACGAGCGACCCGATCCCGGACGCGATCTACGCCCAGGCCGCCGAGCACTACGACGAGCAGCAACTCGGCGCGCTCCTGCTGTCCATCGCAACGGTCAACGTCTGGAACCGGATCAACC
The DNA here is from genome assembly GCF_042754445.1 of Embleya sp. NPDC059213. Classification (NCBI taxonomy): domain Bacteria; kingdom Bacillati; phylum Actinomycetota; class Actinomycetes; order Kitasatosporales; family Streptomycetaceae; genus Embleya; species Embleya sp. NPDC059213. The sequence continues at coordinate 15,013 of NZ_JBHZAV010000099.1, read as the reverse complement.
TCGCCACGCGGCAAGTCGCGGGCGGCGCATGGTAGTCGAGGGACCTGCCGACGGGCGCGGACCGGGGCCCGGGAACACCTCCCGGCCGCCCGGGTCGCGCCCGAGCGCATCGTGCCGGAACGCGTTGCGCCGAGGTCGGTCGCGGGTCACTCGCGGAAACCGGAGGACCCGCGAACTTCCCTGCCCTTTGCCTTACTTGACTCGAACCCGGTTGGCCCGACCCGGACCGCGAACGTAGTTTTGTTGCGTCGTTCGGTCACTACGGGGGTAGTTCGTGCGGCGGCCCGATCCACGCGTGGGCCGCGCACGCGCGCACCGCGGCGGTAGCACCCGCCCCTCCCGAAGCGTCGAGCGCGCGCGAAGCCTACGGGGAGGCGATCGGCGATGAGCAAGACCAAGACCGGCCCGAAGGGCGGCGATTCGGGCGGCGGACACGACCGGCCCGGCGCATCGAAACCGGGGGACGCGCCGGCGACCGTGCCCAGGGCCCCCAAGCGGCCCGACGGCACCGACACCTCGGGCAAGCCCGGCGGCCCACCCGGTGACGCCGGCGGCACCCCCGGCGGCAAACCGGTCGGCCCGCCGCCCACCGGCAGCAACGGCTTCAAGCACGTCCCGGAACACGTCGAGTCCGGCGCCCGGGGCATCGACGCCTCCGCCGCCCGGATCGAGGCCGCGCACGCCAAGCTGAGCGGCGTCCTCCAGGCCAAGGGCGCGTTCTGGAACAAGGACGGCCTGGGCCAGACCTTCGGCAAGGTCTTCGAGCCGTTGTCCACCGGCCATTCCCGGGCCGGCGGCGCGCTCCAGCAGGCCGTCGCCAAGACCGCCGGCAACGTGCGCACGAGTGCCGGACGCACGGCCGCGACCGAGGAGGCGAACCTCAAGCGGTTCGGGAAGCGGATCGAGGGCCCGGACCCGAAGCAGCCCGGCTCCGGCGACGGCAAGGGCCCGGCCGGTTCCGGCGGGAATCCGCCCGGAACGGGTCGAACGCCGGTCTACTTCGTCGACGAGGACGGCCGGGTTCACCAACTGGTCAACGGGAAACTGGTCCCGGTGCAGCCCGGAGGCGGAAATTCCGGGATCGACCGGGTGCTGAATCCGGACGGCACGATCAAGGTGAACATCAAGACGGACAAGGACGGCAAACCCGAGGTCACCCCGCGCGGCAAGCCGAAACGGGTGCCGGTACCGGGCGGCAAGGGCCGCTACGACAAGTACGCGAAGGCGGAGCAGGACGACACCGGGAATGCCGCCCCGCGTACCCCGGTGCAGTCCAGGCCGCTGCAACAACCCACCGACCTGTCGCAGGCCGTCGAGGACGTGCGCCGGGCCCAGAACGACTACGGCGGCAACAACTACGCCTCGCTGTTTTACCGGGACCCCTCCGGGCGCGGCGGCAATTTCATCCTGGTCGGCAGCAGCGGCAACAACGGCGGCCATTCCGAGCGGGCCATCGGCCTGCCGATGGTGCACAACGGCATGCAGAACGACGTGACCCGGCTCTACACCGAACGGGCACCGTGCCAACCGTTCCCCAGGACCGGTGGCGCGGGATGCGACATCTGGGTGGACATGCACCTCAACGGCAGCGGCCGAAACGCGCCGTTGGAGGTGAGCCACGTCGCCGACTTCGATTCGCGACGGCTCGACGGCGCGGACCGCAACGGCCCGTTCAACCTGTACATGCACGACCTGCAACAGCAGCACCGCGCGGGCAACACCGGCCCACTGGCCGGTGTATACACGTACCAATATCCGTAGGCATGCGCCGGAGCTGATTCATGATCTTCGACATCGACCGCAACGGGCTGCTGGAGGTCTTCCCCCAGGGCCGGGTGGTGCGCGCCTCGCGGGCCGAACTCGCCGAGGTCCCGGGGCGAGTCGCGGATCTGGACTTCCTGTGCGAGGTGGGTCTGCCGCAGGGGTTGTTCCAGATCGCCCCCGCGTTGGCCGGCGAACCGGGCGCGCAGGCATCGCGCCTGCTCGACCTCGGCGACCCGGACGAGGGGGTCGACCTGCCCGAACTCGACGGGATCGGTCCGGTGCTGGTGCTCGGCGGAATCCAGCAGTGGTACGTCTTCCTCCAGCTCGAAACCGGCCGGCTGCACGCCTTCGCGGACGGCGGCTCGCAATACTGCGAGATCAACGGCGACCTCTCCTCGTTGTGCACCATGCTGGGTCTGCTGTGGCGGGAAACCCCGCGTACCGAACCCGGGAGCACGGGGCCCGGCAATGCGGAGTACCGGCGCGTCGCGGACTCGATCCGGGCCCGGATCGAACCGCTCGATCCGATTCCGTATCGCGGGGAAAGCTTGTGGATCACCTATTTCGGTGGGTATGTCGACGGTCTCTATCCGCTGCGTTGACCGCGCGGACATCGAGCCGCGGCCCGGGCCCGCCGTCGCAGGAGGGATACTCGCAACACCATGAACTCTGACCTCTCCGCCGCCCTTCATCAGCGCTTCGGTCGGGACGGACTGCGCTTTTTCGGCTCGACGCAGCTCGCCGGTGTGCCGTTGCCCGTCCAGGTGGGCGCGTACTTCCTCGGCGCGGAGGACGAACACCCGCCGACGATGGGGGCGTTCGCCGACTCGGTGGGGGAGTCGCTGCCCGATCCCGCGGTGCGCGAGCGGGTTCGGTTGGGCACCGATCAGGGCGCGGAACTCTACGTCGCCGCCGACGGGTCGGTCCGGGCCCTGTTCCTGGGGGTCGATCTGCCGGAGATGCCCGTGGCAAGCGACGTGGAGGCGTTCGCCGCCGGGCTGCTGACGCTCGATCAGGCGCTGCCCCGGATCGCCGCCGTGGACGAACCGGCCGAGGGCTTCCCGCTGTTTCGCGCGTTGCGCGAGGAACTGCTCGCGCTCGACCCGGCCGCGTTCGCCGAGCGCGAGGCGTGGTGGCCCAGGGTGCTCGACGATGTGCGACTCCCGTTGAACATCGCCGGCTCGGCCGCGTTCGAGATCCTGGACGCGGACGGGAGCAAGCAGATCGTGACCGAGGTGTCCCGCCCGGGACTGCCGCATCCCGAGGAACTGCTGTGGTACCGCCTGTCGGCCGGGGGAGTGCCGGCCGAGGACGTCCTGCGGGTGTACTGCGAGTTGGAACCGTGCCTGATGCCCGGCCACTACTGTGCGCTGTGGATGGGCCGGATGTTCCCCGCCGCCGAGTTCACCCACAGCTTCGGCTACGGGGAGAGCGCGCAGTCGCGGGAGGACGGCGTCCGGGCCCTGATGACACACGTCGCGGAGCAGGCGGGCAATCGCTGACCGGGCAGCGCGCACCACGAATCGGGGGACGGACACCGTGGTCGACAACGACGGGCATCGACTGCCGCACATGGGCGCGGGCCGACACCTGGCCGCCCGTGCGCTGCTGGGCTGGCTGGACGACGAACGCTCGCCCCGCCTGTGCCTGGTCGGCGGCTCGTCGGGTTCGGGCAAGTCGCACCTGCTGGCCTGGCTGTACGCAGCCACCGCCGGCGAGGCCACACCGCCCGCGCGCCGGTTGCACGCGTTCGTACCGGCCGGCGGCCTCACCCTGCCCGGCGTCGTCGCGGAACTGGCCGCCCACCTGGGCGTGGCCGCCCACACCCCGCGCCGACTGATCGCCGCGCTGGCGCTCGACCCCCGGCGCACGGTGATCGCGATCGCCGACCCGGACCACGCCGGCGGGCCCGGCCTTCCCGGCGAAGGTGCCCGGATCGTCGCCGAGTTGCTCGACCCGCTGCTCGAACTGCCGCACGTGCGAATCCTGGTGGAGTGCGCCCGCGCGGACACCCGGGCCGCGTTCACCGCCGTTGCCGCGCCCGCCACGTTGAACCTGGACGAACCCCGCTGGACCCACCCCGGCCGGTTCGAGCGCTGGTACGCCGAACTCGCCATCGGCGCGGCACCGACCTCGCCGTTCGGCGCCGAGGCCGCCTTTCCGCATCCCGGACTGGCCCGACTGGCCGCCCGCGTGGACAGGTCGCGGTTGCCCGCGGTGCCCGACGGGGGCGCGCCGGCCGGCCTGCCGGAGCGCGCGCAGCGCATCCATCGGGCCTGGTGGGCGACGCTGCCCGAGGACGTGCGCTCGGCCGTGGCGGTGTTGTCCGGGCTCGACCTGCCGCTCTCGGCGCCCGCGTGGGAACAGGCGCTGACCACGCTCCACCCGGCGGCGGATCGCGAGTGGGCCGCCGCGACGATCGCACACGCGACGCGCGTGTTGCCCGCGGTGTTCGAGGGCGGCGACACGTGGGCGCTGCCGGCCGGGCCGCTCGCCGAGTTCGTGCGCGGGCAACGCCCGGAGAGCGCCGATCCCGACCGGCCGACCCGGGTACACGCCGCGCTGCGGCACGCGGCGGACGCGGGCATCACCGACCTCGCCGGACTCTACGACGCGGGCGAGGAGCGGGTCTCGGCGATCCTGGCGCACAGCGTGCGGATCGGCGACGCCGCCGCGTTGGCCGCCGACCCGGTCGTGCAGGCGTTGGCCCGGCCGCAGACGGTGGCGGGTGCGCTGGTGGCCACCGGGCAGTGGGCCCACCCGGCCCAGGCCGCGTTCCGCGGCGCGTTCGGCACGCTGCTCGGCCAACCCGCGCCGGCGGCCCGCGCGGCCCTGCTCGCGGTGCACCGACTCGGCCGCGACGACGCCGCCGCGCGCACGCTCGTCGCACGATCCACCTCGCCGGGCTGGCGGGCCGAGTGGGCCCGCTGGGGCGACGGCGACAGCCACCGCCCGGACCGCTGGCCGGGACCGGTCCTGGCGGCGACCGCCGGCCGCGGCGGCCTGGCCGGACGGGTGTTGCTGGCCGACGACACCGGGGTGATCCGGACCGTCGTCGGCGCCGACGGCACGATCGCCGGCCGCGTCGTCGCCGGCTTCGGCCCCACCCCGCTGCGCGCGCTCGCGAGCACCTACGGCGGCCGGGTCACCACCTTGAACCGGTGGGGCGGCGTGGACGTCCTGGACGCCGCCTACCACGGCCCGCGCGGCGCGCTGGAGGCCGCTTTCCAACGACTGGTCAACACGTGCGGGGCCGCGCTGACCGTGCTGTGCGCGCACCCGCTGCCGGCGGTCGGCGACGCCGACGGCGGTGTCTGGTGCCACGGCTCGCCGCCGAGCGTGCCGGGCGGCGAACCACCGCCGCGCGGGGTGTTGTCCGCGCCGCTGCACACCGGCCCGGTCACCGCGCTCGCGGCGGTGCGCACCGGCGCCGAGGGCGAACCACCCCTGCTGATCAGCGGCGGGCGGGACGGCCGGGTACGGATGTGGAGCCCGGGCGCGGAGCCCGCGACGGACGCGCTCGACACACGGGCGAGCCCGGTGACCGCGCTCGCCTGCGAACAGACCACCGAGGGCCTGCTGATCGCGGCGGCCTGGGCGGACGGCCTGGTCCGGCTGCGCCGCCCCGACGACGACACGGCCGTCGACCTGAACCTGGGTGCGCCGGTGACCGGGATCGCGGTGTCGGTGCAGGGATACGTCGTGCTCGGCATGGCCACGGGCGTGGTCGGCCTGCGACTGGAACACCCTGCATTTTGACCGGACTCGGCCGCTTGCGGGATCCGGCCCGAGGATGCCGCGCGACGATGCCCCGAATCGAGGTAGCGGAACCGGAACCGGCGTAACGTCGATACGGCACGCCCTCCGGTTCGGGCGTGCGCGACGACGACGGGGGTCGATTGTGGGCATCACCATACCGGGCTATCTGGACACGGCGTTGGACGTCATCGGCGTCGACTGGCCCAACCTGGACGAGGACGAGTTCAAGGAACTGGCCCAGGCGTACCGCGAGTTCGCCGACGAGATCGACGAGGCCAGAGCCGACGGGAAGAACGGCGCGGCCTGGATCCTGTCCGGCACCAGCGGGATGGCCGCCGAGGCGTTCGAGGCACACTTCGGCAAGCTGAACAACGAACACCTGCACGATCTGGCCGAGGGCGCCCGGATGCTCGCCAAGGCGCTGGACGCGGCGGCGGTGGTGATCGAGGTCGCCAAGGGCAGAGCGATCGCCCAACTGATCATCCTGGCCGACGCGATCGCCGCCGCCGCGGCAGCCGCCACCTTCACCTTCGGCCTGTCCGCGATCGCCGGCCTGGCCGAGGTGGGCATCGTGCGCACCGCGGTCAAACGCATCTTCAAGGAACTCGAACAGGAACTCATGGCGCGCGTGGTCGAGATCGCCACCGCGCCCGCGGTGGCCGCGCTGGAGGGCACGGCCAACGAACTGTTGTCCCAACTCGTGGAGAACGAACTCGGGGCCCGCAACGGCTACGACCTCGACGCCGCGATCGACGCCGGCAAACAGGGCGGACAGGACGCGATGCCGACCGTGTCCGGCATCACCGCGACGTTGAACCCGGTGGCCTGACTCGACTTTCGACAGGCCGTGCTCGAACGCTCGTACGGCCGCCTTGACTTCGTGCCGCCGCGTCGGGATCCTGCCGGCGGGCGGCACGGTCACCCGGTGCCGCCCGGGGACTACCGGGAGGAACCACGAATGAGCCGCGACACCGGCGGAGCGTACGAGTGGGCCCATCGGCGCAGCCTGGAGGATCCGGACGGCTTCTGGTTGGAGGCCGCCGCCGCGATCGACTGGGTGACGCCGCCCACCCGCGCGTTGGACGCGAGTGCCGCGCCGCTGTACCGATGGTTCCCGGACGGCACGCTGAACACCTGTTTCAACGCGCTGGACCGGCACGTCGCGGGCGGGCGCGCCGAGCAGGCCGCGATCATCCACGACTCACCGCTGACCGGGACGCGGCGCACCCTGACCTACGCCGAACTGCTCGACCTGACCGCACGATTCGCCGGCGTGCTGCGCGGGCTCGGGGTGGGTCGAGGCGATCGGGTGGTGCTCTACCTGCCGATGGTGCCCGAGGCCGTGGTGGCGATGCTGGCCTGCGCCCGGCTCGGCGCGGTGCACTCGGTCGTCTTCGGCGGCTTCGCCCCGCACGAACTGGCGGTGCGCATCGACGACGCCCGCCCCAAGGTCGTGGTGGCCGCCTCCTGCGGGATCGAGCCGACCCGGACCATCGCCTACAAACCGCTCGTGGACGCGGCCCTGGCCGAGGCGAGCCACCGGCCCGAACACGTGGTGATCCTGCAACGCCCCCAGCTCATCGCCGAGTTGACCGAGCGGGACCTGGACTGGGACACCGCGATGGCCGGCGCCGAGCCCGCCGAGTGCGTGAGCGTCGCGGCCACCGACCCGCTCTACATCCTCTACACCTCCGGCACCACCGGGACGCCCAAGGGCATCGTGCGCGACAACGGCGGGCACGCGGTCGCGCTGCGCTGGTCGATGGAGAACGTCTACGGCGTGCACCCCGGCGAGGTGAGCTGGACCGCCTCCGACGTCGGCTGGGTGGTCGGCCATTCGTACATCGTCTACGCGCCGCTGCTCACCGGCTGCACCTCCGTGCTGTACGAGGGCAAACCGGTCGGCACCCCGGACGCGGGCGCGTTCTGGCGGGTGGCCGCCGAACACCGCGCGACCATGCTGTTCACCGCGCCGACCGCGTTCCGGGCGATCAAGAAGGAGGACCCGGACGGGAAACTGCGCGCCGGACACGACCTCTCCGCGCTGCGCACGCTGTTCCTGGCGGGCGAACGGCTCGACCCGGAGACCTACCGCTGGGCCGGCGACCTGCTGGGCATCCCCGTGGTCGACAACTGGTGGCAGACCGAAACCGGTTGGCCGATCGTGGCCGACCCGATGGGCCTGGAACCACACCCGACCAAACCCGGTTCGCCGACCCTGCCGGTGCCCGGCTACGACGTGCGGATCCTGGACCCGCAGGGCAACGAGGTGCCGCCCGGCGTGGACGGCGCGGTGGTGCTCAAGCTGCCCATGCCGCCCGGCACGCTGACCACGCTGTGGGGCGACGACGAGCGCTACATCGCGTCCTATCTCGGTGCCCATCCCGGCTACTACCTCAGCGGCGACGGCGGACGCAAGGACGAGGACGGCTACGTCTACGTGATGGGCCGCACCGACGACGTGATCAACGTCGCCGGCCACCGGCTGTCCACCGGTTCGATGGAGGAGGTCCTGGCCGCCCACCCGGACGTGGCCGAGTGCGCGGTGATCGGGGTGGCCGACGAACTCAAGGGCCAGGTGCCGCGCGGTCTGGTCGTGCTCAAGGCCGGCGTGCACCGGGAACCGGCGGACTTGGCGGCCGAGTTGGTGCTCCGGGTCCGGGAGACCATCGGCGCGGTCGCGGCGCTGCGCCGGGTGGACGTGGTGCCCGCGCTGCCCAAGACCCGATCGGGCAAGATCCTGCGCCGTACGATGCGCGACATCGCGGACGGCAGGCGGCCCGAACCGCCCTCCACCATCGAGGATCCGAGCGTGCTGGAGACCCTGCGGCCGACCCTGACCGGCGAACCCGCAGGTGACTGAGCGACCGCACCGGGACCGGCGGGCGGGGAGCGCTCAGCCGACGTAGCTCGCGCGCGGCGGGGACTGCGGCCCCAGCGGGCCGGCCAACCACGTGTCGTACAACCGCTGCCACGAGCCGTCCCGCTTCATCTGCTCCAGCACCCCGTTGGCGAAGCGCACGAAGTCCTGGTGCGCCAACGGGAAGGCCATCCCGTGCGGTTCGTCGCTGAAGGCCGGGCCGACCACGTCGGTGTCCGAGTCCTGGGCCTGAAGTCCCCGAAGCAGCGCGGAGGTGGTCGAGACCGCGTCCACCTCGCCCTGCTGCAACGCGACCAGGCAGTCCGTCCAGTTCTCCACCGCGTACGGCAACACCCCCGCCGGATCGTCGCGCAGGAACACGATCGAGGTGGTGCCGCGGACCGTGCACACCCGTTTGCCGCGCAGGTCCGCGAGGTCGCGCACGCCGGAGTCGGTGCGCACCAGCACCCGTTGGCCGTCGGTGTAGTAGTCGCCGCTGAAGGCCACCTGGAGCTTGCGGTCGCACGTGATGGTCATTGTGTCGATCACCACGTCCACCTCGCCGGCCCGCAGCACCTCCGGACGCTGGGCCTGGGTGATCACCTTGTACCGGATGTGCCCCGGGTCGTCGCCGCCGAAGACCGCCCGGGCCAGGGCCTTGGCCATCTCGATGTCGAAGCCCTTGATCTGCCCGCTGCGCCGGTCCAACTCGCCGAAGAAGCGGGTGTTCTGATCCACGCCGACCATCAGGTACCCGCGCCGATGGATGGTGTCCATGGTGGACCCGGCGGGTGGTTTCCCGGGCGCGGGCAGCGTGGCGGGCGGCGTGAGACTCTCGCGCGGATCGCACGGCGGGGCGCCGGAAGGCTTGGGGTAGTCCTCGGGCGTGGCCGGGTGGGCTCCGGAGATCACCGGCCCGGCCACCGGAGTTGCCGCTGCCGCGGGTGGGCGGGTCGACCCGCCGGTGCAGGCCGCCAGGGTCGCCGCCAGGGCGAACGCCGAGGCGCCGGCCGCGATTCGACGAGATCTCCGCTGCATGCCGCTCCCTGGGTGCCGGTGCGCGCCGACGCGCCGGTCGCCGCGAGGGCCGCCTGGCCTCCCGACATCCCCCCGCGAGGGTCCGCGCTGTCGAAGTCCTCCGAGTATCGGACGCCTCGGGCTGAAATCCGGGGCGGTTGGGCAAAGAATGGGGGCTTCCCTCAACCGGGTCGATCAGGACGGAAGCACGTGACGAGTTATGGCATCACGGGCCACATCAACATCACCGCCGCCACCGTGCCGCTGGTCGACCGGGCTCTCCGTGAGCAGCTCGCGCAGGTCGAGCCGGACCGACTCGTGGGCTATAGCTGCCTGGCCGCCGGCGCGGACGCGATCTTCGCGCGCGCGGTGCTGGACCTGGGCGGCAGGCTGGTCGCGCTGCTGCCGTCGGCCGACTACGGCGACGCCAAGGTCGGTCCGGCCTACCGCGCGAGTTTCGAGCAGCTGATCGCGGGCGCCGCCGAGGTCCGGGTGATGCCGTTCCGCCGGGCGAACGAGGACGCCTACGCGGCGGCCAACGACGCCCTGTTGGCGGCGGTCGACGTGCTGCTCGCGGTCTGGGACGGCCGGCCCGCCCTCGCCCGGGGCGGTACGGCCGAGTTGGTCACCATGGCGCGCGCGGCGGGCAAGGAGGTCCGGGTGGTGTGGCCCGCGGGGTCCGCGCGGGGGTGAGCCGGACCGCAACCGGGCGCCGGAACGGACTTGCAGCGTGAGGGAGTTGCCCACGATGTCCGGCCGAGTGTTCGATCGTGCCGGATCGGCGTGTACACCTGGATCATGGAGACCTCCCTCTTCGCCCTGCTCGCGGTCCTCGCGACGATCGTGCTCGGTCTCCGGACCCGACGGGTCCTGGTCGGCGGCCCGCACGGGCGTGCGCACGCGGCCGACCCGGTCGGGGCCCAGTCGCTCGAACCCTACGAACTCGCGTTCCTGGCCGGTGGTCCGAGGCGGGTCGTGGACACCGCGATCGTGCGACTGCACGCCCGGGGAGACCTGCTCGTGTCCCGCGACGGTCGGCTGACCGCGACCGCACCGGCCGGCGGCGTCGCGATCGAGGACACGGTACTGACCGCGGCCGGGGTCGAGGGCGGAGCCGACCTGACCGAACTGCGGCTCGCGGCCGTCCGGAACCCGGCGATCGAGGCGTCGGCCGGTCGGCTCGTGGCGGCCGGACTGGCCCGGCGGCGACCCACACCGTTCACCCGCCGGGCCCTGACGGCCGGCTGGGTGGTGCCGGTCGTACTCGTCTGGTGCGCGGCCCTGTTCGAGCTCGGCACGGCGATCGTGGTCGGCGTGCCGGTGACCTCGGTCGCCGGTGTGGCCGTGTTCGCGCTGTGCGCCGAGGGCCCGGGGCCGGTGACCGAGGCCGGCCTGCGGTGCCTGGGGCGGGCCCGCAAGGAGTGGGGTCGGCTCGACTGGGACCGGGCGGGACCACCCGACGCGATCGGCGCCGCCGCCCTGTTCGCCCGCCGCGGCCTGCACGACTCCGCGTTGACGGGGGTCTTCCGGATCTCCGACGCACGGATCCGCCGACTGCGGGGCGACGGCCCTCGACGGCGCGGGCCCGTCGTCGGCGCGCGCTTGGACCACGACCCGAGCTCGGGGTACAACCCGCGCCTGGGCCGAAGTTTCTCGACCGGCGGCTACGGCGCGGACTCGAGTTGTGGCGCGTCCTGCGCCGGCGGCAACAACTGACCCGACCGCACCCGGCTGCGTGGCCCCACCGACCGGCATCCACCGCGACCTCGGCGGCGCGCCGGGCCGTGGCGCGGGTCTCGGGTGGGCGGGGGGGGGGGGCCGGCGCGCCCCCGGGGGCCGGCGCGGGCCTCGCGGGGGGC
>NZ_JBHZAV010000099.1:0-3744 GCF_042754445.1 Embleya sp. NPDC059213 | reverse complement strand
GGGGGTTTTCTCGGGGGGGGGGGCCCCCCCCCCGGGGGCCGCCAGCCCCCCCCTGTCCCCGCTCGCCAATTGTTTTCTGAGGAAACCCTACGGGGGCCGGGTGGGGGCCCCCCCCCCCCCCCGGGCCGGGGGCGCGGGCTGCGGTCAGTGTGTCCGATTCGCTTCGGTCGGTGGGTGGTTGCCGGCGGTCGGCGAACCGGCCGCGGCCTTGCCGCGTGCGTCGAGCACGGCCAGTACCAGCGTGGCCAGGCCGGCCAGGCCCGCCAACACCGAGATGCCGGGCAGGATCACACCCATGACCATGTTCTGGGCGTCGCGCCAAGCGGAGTCGGTGAGCCGGAACAGCCCTATCCCGACGGCGGTCAACCCGAGGAGCATGATCACCGCGTGCCAGATCACCGGGTTGGCCGGCCGCGGCTCGACGGCCGGCGCGGGAGCCGGCGGGAACGGCGTGCCGGTCGGGAGCGGCGGCGCCTGGGCCGCGGCGGCGACGGGCGCGCCGGCCGGGATCGGCGGGGCGGCGGGCGGCACTTCGTCCCACGTGCTCAGCCGCGGGGTCGGCGGGGCCGCGGCCCCGTGGGCGACCTTGACGGTCTCGTCGTCGGTGCGGCCGGGCGCGGGCGCGGTGGCCCCGTGGGCGACCTTGACGGTCTCGTCGTCGGTGCGGCCGGGCGCCGGCGCCGCGGCCCCGTGCGCGACCTTGACCGTCGCGTCGTCCGTGCCGGCGGGCGCGGGCGCCTCCGGGTCCCGGGCCACCTTGACGGTCTCGGCGTCGGTACCGCGCCGGATGACCGGCACCCGGACCGGCGCGCCGCCGTCGTAGGGCTTCCTGGCCGCGGGCTTGTCGGCCGGGGGTGCGTCGGCGTCGGCCGCCGCGTCCACCCCGCCCGCCGGCTTCCCGGCGGCGTCCTTTCGGCCCGAGCGCGCGGCAGGGGTCGCCGCGGGGGTCGCGTCGTCGGCCTCGTCCACGCCTTCGGCGCCGCCCGCCCGGTCGGCCCCGGCCTTCCCGGCGCCCTTTCCGCCCACCTTGGCGGCGGGCGTCACCACCGGAGTCGCGTCGGCGTCGGCCGCCGTGTCGGCATCACCCGCCGGCTTCCCGGTGCCCTTCTTGCCCGTTCGTACGGCGGGCGTCGCCACCGGAGTCGCGTCTTCGTCGACCTCGGCGGCGACCGCCGTCGGCTTCGCGTTGCCGCGCTTGCCCGCCGGGGTCGCGGGTGTCGCCACCGGGGTCGGGTCGTCCCCGTCTTCCGCCGCGTCGTCGTCCCGCTCCGCGTCGGCCTTCGCGGCCGGCTTCCCGGCGCCCTTCCCGGCTCCGCGCGCGGCGGGCGTCGCGACGGGAGTCTCGTCGTCGTCGGTGTCCTTGCCCGTGCGTATCGCCGCCGGCGCCGGCGCGACCAGCGCCGCGAGCGCGGGCACCTCGGCGGTCTCCGGCTCCTCCGCCTCGTCGTCCCCCTCGCCCGACTCCGCCTCCGCACGCTCGGCAACATCCGAGCCCGAGCCCGAGCCGCCATCCGCAGACGCGGAGAGCGCGGAGAGCGCGGCGAGTGCCGCCACGTCTTCCGGAAGCCAATCCTCGCTCGGTTCCGCAGCCGCGAACCGCGCCACCAGGTCCGCCGCCGAAGGCCGCGCGGTGGGGCGCTTCTTCAGGCAGTCGGCGACGATCTCGCGCAGCCAGTCCGGGAGTTCCGCCAGGTCCGGCATCTCGCGCACGACCTTCTGCGCGATCTCGGCGACCGACCCCGCCCCGAACGGGGCCACGCCGGCCGCATGGCACAGCACCCCGCCCAGTGCGAACACGTCGATCGCCGGGCCTATGGAGCCGCCGGTGACCTGCTCCGGCGCGGGCAGTCCGGGCACGTCCACGACGCCCGTCCGGGTCATCCCGGCCGAACCGAGTGCCCGGGCCAGCGCGTAATCCGCGACGCGCGGCCCGTCCGCCGCGAGCAACACGTTCGCGGGCTTGAGGTCACGGTGCGTCAGATCGGCCTCGTGGATCGCCGCGAGTCCCTCGGCCAACCCCGCGCCGAGCGCCCGCAACGTGTGTTCCGGCAGCGGTCCGTGCGTCGCGACCGCCGTCTCCAGGGACGGGCCGGCCACGTGCTCGACGACCAGCCACGGCGGAGTGCCGTCCGGGTCCGCGTCCAGGACGTGCGCGACGTGGGTACCGCCGACCTCCTGCGCGGTCGTGACGTCCTTGCGGAAACGCTCCAGGAATGTCTTGTCGGACGCCAGATCCGGCCGCACCAGCTTGACCGCGACGTGCTCACCGCCGGGCGCGCGCCCGAGGAACACCGCCCCCAGGCCGCCCTGACCCAGCCGGGCCGACAGTCGGTACCGCCCGACAACCCCGGGATCGCCCGGCTCCAGCGGATCCATGACTGCCGCCCCCTCTACGTACGTGCCGTGCCAAGGCAGGGAGCGGCTCCAGGGCATGCCAACGGCCCTGTCGGTCTCGCCTCCCCGCGGACTGTTGCCGCAGCCTACCCCGCGAGCCGAGGCCCCACCGAGGACCCGGACCGGCCGGTCGACCGGCGTCCGCCGATGCCGCGACATCCGCGGACCGGCGGGACATGTCCGGATTCGCGCCTTTGACCACGCTCCGCGCGCGCGGCTAGCTTCACCCCGCAGCGGCTGCACCGCGCCGTCGTGGACCAGGCAGCCGTTCGGCCCGCGACCGGTGCGTCACGCAGCCGTCCGGCACAAAGGCACAACACGGGTGTCACCCGGCAACATCACCCCACACGGCGAGGGAGCCGAACCGATGGCGATCGTTCTGGGCCCGAATCGATACGGCAAGGCCGAGGTACGACTGGTCCGGGTCACCCGGACCACCGCGACCGAGCACGAAATGGCCGATCTCAACGTGTCCGTGTCGCTGTCCGGCGACCTCGCGGACACCCATCTGCGCGGCGACAACGCCCATGTCGTGCCGACCGACACGATGCGCGCGGTGGTGTACGCCTTCGCGCAGGACGAACCGCTGCCCGCGATCGAGGCGTTCGGGCTGCGGCTGGCCCGGCACTTCGTCGACGCGTACACCCCGATCGACACCGCGCGGGTGCGCGTCCGGGAGTATCCCTGGATCCGGGTCCCCGGCACGCACGGACCGCATCCGCACGCGTGGACCCGGGCCGCCGGCTCCCGGTACGCGGGTGTCGTGCACGGGCCGGCCGGTACCGAGGTCTGCTCGGGGCTGGCGGACGTCACCGTGCTCAAGTCCACCGGGTCGGAGTTCCACGGTTTCCTGACGGACCGTTACACCACGCTGGCGCCGACCCGGGACCGGGTGCTGGCCACCAGCGTGCACGCGTGTTGGCGGCATCGGCGCGACGAGGGCGACGAGGGAGGCGGTACGCCGACCGACTGGGACGCGTCGTTCGGCGCGACCCGCGACACGTTGTTGCGGACCTTCGCCGAGACGCACAGCCTGTCCCTGCAACAGACCCTGTACACGATGGGCGAGGCGGTGTTGACCGAGCGGGAGGAACCGGTCGAGGTGCGACTGGAGTTGCCGAACAAGCACCATCTGCCGGTCGACCTGGACGCGTTCGGTCTGCACAACGCGGGCGAGGTCTACCAGGTGCCGGATCGGCCGTACGGCCTGATCGAGGGCACGGTCCTGCGCGACGACGCGGCACCGGCGCTCGCCGACCTGCCCTGGCAGTAGACCCGATCCGGCCGGAGCGGCCGGCGGGTTCCCAACCCGTCCCGGGCATGCCGCGGGGGCGGGGCACCCAATGGCGC
>NZ_JBHZAV010000098.1:0-35235 GCF_042754445.1 Embleya sp. NPDC059213 | reverse complement strand
AACTTTTCCATCACGGCCACGATCGCACGCTCTTCGTCAGGGGTGAACCGGCCGGTCGGGGGCGCCGATCGGCGCCACCGAGCAACTGCGGCCCGGGCTTCGGCCGTAGGGCGGTTGCCCCTCGCGTGGCCGCCCGGCCGCCTCCTGTTCCCGGGCGTCGACGTCGGTGAAAACCGGGTGACAATTGGGTGCCTCGGCTGGAACCTTGCGGCACGACGGACCCTCACCAGGATGGATGTGACGAGAAGTGAAGAACCGACAGGCATGACCTCGGACAACGGACTCAAGGTGCACAGTCGCACTCTTGTTCTGGACGGTCGCCCGTACACCCTGCTCGGGCTGCGTCCCGGAACCACCGAGCGTTTCGCCGTCGACGAGTTCCACGGCTACCGGCACATCGTCACCCACCGATCGGGCGCGCTGTTGCTGGGTTCGCTGTTGTGGGGCATGGCGCACCGGCGGGCGCAGAACACCGTCCTGGTCGTCGACCGCCCGTTCCTGGACCCGAGTCCGTTCGATGCGGAGCCGTCGCCGCCCATCGTGGTCGTGCCGACCCAATCGACACCGTTCGGTGACCGTGCGGCACGCGAACTCCGACGGCAGCTCCCGCTGTCGACGCCGTCCGAGGGGACACTTCGGCTGCGTAGGCCCGGATTCACGGAGGCCGTCGCCGACCGGGAGGCGTGGTTCGGCGCGCGCCCGCCCCGGCGCTTTCACGGGTACGACGAACGGCATCGCCGTCCGGTGATCGGCATGCGCGCGGGACTGCTCGTGCTGCCCGGCACTACGGAGTGGCTGCGCGAATGGGCGGTGGAGATCGGCTCGCTGGACCCGGCGGCTCCCGGCCTGGGCCACGGGGCCGGAATGGTGTACGACTCCATCCACACCGATTTCAGCCTGGAAGTCCACGTGTTCGACAACTATCGCGACCGCGTGACGGCTGCGCGGCTCGCCCGGGAACAGGTCGAGACGGAGCACCCGGCGTTGCGCGACCCCGATGCCCTGCGCCCGCTCATCCGGGAGCGCAACACGGATATCCACGTGCGCATGAGGCGCAACCGGACGGCGCGCCACACCGCTGCGCGGCGGGACACTCCGTCCTGAGGTCGCCGGCCGGCAGTCGTCGGCCCGACGAACCGGCCACCGCGTCGCGGGCGGGACGCGTGTACTCCCCGTTGTCGTTGTAGTGGCACAGCTCGGCGTAGCGCGCCCGGTCGGTCACTGCGTCGAACCGCCGCGCCGCCGAACGGAGGTGGCGGGCGCGAAGGCCGCTCAGGCGGCCGGGGCTCCGTCTCGGCGGAGGGGGCGTCCAAGGATGCGCTGCACGTCCTCCTCGATGTCGTCCGGCAGTTCCGCGCCGAACACGCACAGGGAGTGTTCCCAGGGATGTCCGAAGGTGCCGAATCGAAGGTCCTCCGCGAGGAACACGTGGTAGTCCCCGCTCGGGTACGGGCCGAGCGGCCAACCCTCCCGTGAGCGCCCTTCGAGGACGCGGGGCAGGAACATGTCGGTGTCCGGGATATCCGGACGGAGCCGGTAGCAGGTGTGCTGCCAGTCCAGGATCCACAGCGACTCCCCCGGCCCGGTGTGGTCGGTGAGCCCGTCCTGGACGACGTCGACCAGACGGTCGAGGTGTCGGTCGCCGGGGTCGTCGTTCAGCGCGTCGAGGCTCCACGTGATCGACGGCGAAGGCTCCGTGATCCCCGGGAACACGCACACGCTGGGTCTGAAGTCGAATCGGGCATCGAAACGGTCCCAGATACCCATGTATTCGGGGCCGGACAGGCGGTGCAGGCGTTCGGCGATCACCAGGCGAATCTATCGTTGGCCCATCCGCCGGTGGTGCCGGCGACCTGCGGGCGGGCCCTACCGGGCGAGCCGCGATTGGTCGGTTTCACGGATGAGTTACAGAGAGCGGATCCGGTGCAGTTCGAAGTGCCTGCCGCTCGCGCCTACTGCTGGAGTTCCATGACGTCGGCGACCACACAACTGACGTTGTCGGGGCCGCCGGAGCCGTTGACGAGGGCGATGAGTTCGCGGCCGGCCTGCTCGGGATCGCTGATCTCGGCGAGCGTATGGCGGATCTCTTCGGTCTGCAGGACGGTGGACAGACCGTCGGAACAGAGCAGGTACCGGTCTCCCTGCCGGGCGTCGTGAAGACGCATGTCGGGGGTGGCGTCGGCTCCTTGGCCCAGGGCTCGGATCAGCAGCGACCGTTGCGGGTGGGAGGCGGCTTCTTCCGGACTGAGGCGTCCCTCGTCGACCATCGACTGAACCATGGTGTGGTCGTGCGTGATCCGGAACAGTTCTCCGTCGCGCAGGAGGTAGGCGCGGGAGTCGCCGATGTGGACCAGGGCCAACTGCGAGCCGGTCCAGAGCATTGCGGTGAGCGTCGTGCCGGCCCCTTCGGGCGAAGAGCCGGTCGCGGCGATGCCGTGCACGGCCCGCTTGGCCTGCTCGATGACGTCTTCGAGGACGTTGAGGAGATTGCCCGCCGGGATGCCGTCGGTTTCGAGACGCTTGAGCGCGTCGACGGCAGCGGCGCTTGCGCGGGCTCCCGCGCTGCCGTAGCCGTCGGCGACGGCCAACAGGCGGGATCCGGCGTAGGCGGTGTCCTGGTTGCTCTCGCGCACGAGGCCCGTGTCGGAAAGGGCGGCGTAACGAATTCCCAGGGGCTTGGCAGTCGGGGACATGGCGGGGTCCTTCCGGGAGAGACGGTCGATGAGAAAAGCGGCCAGGTCCCGCCGTGCGGCGGTGTCGGCCTCGACCCGGGCCCAGAACGCGCGGACCTCCTGGGCCGCCGACGGTCCGTCCAGCGCGCAGACGTACCGGATGCGGGTCAGGGGCATCCCCAGGCGCCGGAGCCAGGCGACCAGCCGGGCCCGATCCAGTTGTTCCGGTGCGTAGAGGCGGTAGCCGGTCACCGGATCGACCCGCGCGGGGGGCAGCAGGCCGAGTTCGTCGTACAGACGCAGCGCCTTCGGCGACAGCCGGGACGCCTTCGCGAACGCCCCGATGGTCAGCAACCCCATGCCCGCTCCTCCTCATGCCGAGCACGTCGCCCGGCCGGACCGATGTTGTGGGTTCCCCCAGGGTGAAGGTCAACCATCGGCCTTCATCCTGGCCACAAGCCCGAGATCCGCCGTTGCATTCGGCCTTGAACTGTCGGAACTCGGCTTCGTCGTCGGCGAGGGCCTCGCTCTCTCACGCCGGTTCGCCGCGGGCGAAGCGGCAAGCCTCCTCCGCTCGCTTGCGCGCCTTGGCCCGCGTACCGCCCACAGTCGGCCTGCGGAGTTTCGGAAAGCCCTCGTGACCGCCGGCGAACTCCTCGACCCGGCGGACGGAGATGAGCGTGGGACCGTGGCGCAGGCACTCGACAAGTGCTGGCTGCACTCGGCCGCGCCACACCCGTAACGGCCCGTTCCGACAGGTGATCACTCACGCCACGCACGGCCGCGCTGGTCCGTCTGCGGCAACATGGGCCGCACTCTCTCGCCGGAACACGTCGTGAGCCCGATGTGGCTCCGGGACCCCGTATGCGATCCGGCCGGCAGGGTCGTGTGGGCGCGCCGCCGAGACGCCCGGCGGAGCTGCGGTGGGCGGGCCGGCGCGGGTGAGGGGCGTGCGGTTGGTGGGGTGGGGTCGCGGGCCTATTCGGAGGTGGGGTGGGGCTCGGCGATGCGGTTGCTCAGTCCGTCCAGGATGAGGGCGAGGCCCGCTTCGAAGGCCGACTCGTGGTTGATGTGCGGGACCTCGGGATGGTGTGTGTCAGGGTCGGTGTCCGCCTGCTCTTCCAGGACGCAGCCGACCGTGAAGTAGCCGGAGGCCAGCATCGCCATCCGGGCGTCCCGCTCGGGGATGCCCGATGCGAGCAGGAACGCCATTTTGCGGGCGAGGCGGTCGAGGTCCTCCCCTGCGGGGCTGCTGCCGGCGTGGAGTCGGGCGCCGTCGCGGCGCATCAGCAGGGTGCGACGGAAGCTGCGTGTGTTCGCCAGGAACCAGTCGCGCCAGTCGTCGGCGGGATCGGGCAGCAAGGCCGTCGCATGGGGTGCCATGGCGGCCTCGGCCATGGCGCCGAGCAGTTCCTTCTTGTTGCGGAAGTGGTAGTAGAGCGACGGCTGTTCCACGCCCAGTCGCTTCGCGAGTCGTCGCGTGCTGACGGCGTCCAAGCCGACCTCGTCGAGCAGGTCGAGTGCCTCGCCGACGACGGTCTCACGGGTCATCTTCACGTTGACAATCTATCAGTGATAGGTGACGCTGTACATGCACCTATCAGTGATAGAAAGAGAGGGTGTCATGACACACGAAGCCGAAAACCCCTCGTTGAAAGTCCTTGTCTGCGGCGGCGGGATCGCGGGCCAGGCACTGGCCTACTGGCTCGCCCGAGGCGGTCACCGGGTGACCGTCGTCGAACGTTTCCCGGCGTTGCGGGCCTCGGGTGCCCAGGTCGACCTTCGGGGCCAGGGCATCGACGCCATACGGCGGATGGGGCTCCTCGACGTCGTCAGGAGCAAGCTCGTGGACGAGGCGGGCGTCGCCCTGGTCGATGCCCGCGGCAAGGCGAGGGCGACGATCATGGCCAACACGTCCGGGCGTGGTCGGCAGACTCTGACGTCGGAGTACGAGATCATGCGCGGTGACCTGGTGCGCATCCTCCACGATGCGACGAAGGCGGACGTGAACCACGTCTTCGGCATCAGCGTGGACCGATTCGAGCAGGACGGGAAGCGCGTGGTCGCCCACTACTCGGACGGGTCCTCGGGCGAGTTCGATCTCCTGGTCGGCGCGGACGGGCAGGGGTCGCGCGTGCGGCGGGCCATCCTGCCGGCCGGCGCTCCCGATCCCTACCGGCGCGTGGGCATCCACACGGCCTACTGGTTCGTCCCGCGCATCGCGACGGACTCCAACATCCGGGACACCTACAACGCGCCCGGCGGCCGGATGATCATGCGCAGGAGTCACAACCCGACCGAGACGCAGGTCTACTTCGTGCTGCGGGAGGAGTCGCAGGAGGCATCGGCCGTCCACCGGGAGTCGATCGAGCGTCGGAAGGAGTTCTGGGCCGACAGGTTCCGCGACGCGGGCTGGCAGACCGGGCGTTTCCTCGAGGGCTTGGCGGCGACCGACGACCTGTACTCGCACGAGGTCGTGCAGGTGCGGACGGACACGTGGTCGAAGGGGCGCGTGGTCCTGGTCGGGGACGCCGCGTACTGCCCCTCCCCCTACAGCGGCATGGGCATCTCCGGCGGCCTGGTCGGCGCGTACGTCCTGGCCGGCGAGATCAACCGAAGCCCGCACGACCTGGCCGGCGCCCTGGCGAACTACGACCGCACGCTGCGGCCCTTCGTCGACACGATCCAGGCCCAGGTCAAGCCGCGTGTCCTGCGACTGAGCATGCCCGAGCACAAGGTGGGCATCGACGCGCTCCACTCGGTCGCCGCCCTGGCCTGCTTCCTGCACATCCCCGACTTCGTCGCGCGCCGTGCGAAGGAGGACCGGGGCGGGGACTGGCTGCTTCCGGAATACCCGTGACGGGGGGAGGCTTTCGGCCGGCAGCGGGATCGACGCCCCTTCGCGCGCACATCCGACGGGCTCGGGCGCAGGTTCCTTCGAGTCGAGGTTGCCCGAACCCGAAGCGTGGGCATCGGGTCGCGCCCGAAGGGGCGTTTGCCGCCGGAAAGGTGTGCGTGGGGGCGGGGTTGTCGGGTGGGCCTCGGCCCCGCTCCCCCACCTCGCCACGCACCCCAAGGGCGGCACGACACGACTCGTGTTCGGAAACGGATGGGCACCGCCTCGGTCGCGACGGGGCGATGTCCGTGACGTACGTGGGGATTTCGGCTTTCGGGTCGTGCGCTTCGGTATGCGGGGGCCATGGGTGGGTAGGGACCCGAGCATTGTCGGGGCCGATCCGGGGAGACTGCATGACGGCATTGCCGCGTCGAATACGGCGTCCCCTTCCGCGTAGCGGCGGCATCCTCGACGGTCGCTACCGCCTGGGCCCGCTGTTGGGTGCGGGCGGCACCGCCGATGTCTTCCGGGCCGTCGATCTGCGCCTGCGGCGGGAGGTCGCGGTCAAGGTCTTCCGACCGGGCGTGTGCGCGGTGACGGCGGAACGGTTCTGCCAAGAGGCGGTGTTGCTGGGCCGGTTGACACATCCTGCCCTGGTCACGGTGCACGATGTCGGTTGGCACGAGAGTTGCACGTACGTGGTGATGCGCCTGATCCGAGGCGTCACCCTGCGCGAACACATCCTGGACGGCCCCCTGACCGGCGACCGGGTGGCGCGGCTCGGCGCGCGGCTGGCCTCGGCGTTGGAGCACGTACACGCGGCGGGCATCGTGCATCGGGACGTGAAACCGTCCAATGTCCTGATCGGCCCCGGCGACGCGCCGTACTTGGCGGACTTCGGGATCTCGCGTCTCGTCGACGAACCCACCCGTTCCACTCCCGGCACCGTGGTCGGCACCGTCGCGTATCTCGCACCCGAGCAGATTCTCGGTCGGGGTACGGGGCCCGCGTGCGACGTCCACGCCCTCGGCCTGGTCCTGCTGGAGGCGCTGAAAGGCGAACGCGAGTATCCGGGAGCCTCCCTCGAAGCCGGCCTGGCTCGCTCGCTGCGCGCACCGCACATCCCGTCCTACGTTCGCGGCGAACTCGCCTCCGTGATCGAGGCGATGACGCGAGCCGATCCCGCGACCAGGCCCGATGCCGCCGAGTGCGTGCGTCTGCTCGACGCCGCCGCGTCGTCGTCCGCGCCCACCGCCGGCACGCCGCGCGAACCGGTGCTCGTGGCCGGCCACGCGTCCGTCGGCGAGGTGCCTCCGTCGACCTCGACGCCGGCCGCGTCCGGTACGTCGGCGGTACGGCGGATACGACATCGCCTGCCCGTCGCGGGTCTGGTCGCCGGCCTCGTACTGGGTGCGTGTGCGGCGACCATGGCGGTCCTCGACGACCACGCCGCCCCGGGCACGGACGACGGCCGTCCGGCCCCGGCCATCGCGCCGCTGCCGCCTGCCACGCAGCCGGCGGCCCCACCCACCGGGACCCCGACGACGGCCTCCTCCCCGTCGCCCTCGACGCCACCCGCGCGCGCGACCGCTCCCGCCGCTCCGCCCAGGGCGACGACCCACTCCGTCGGCGACCGGGTGTCCGCGTCCGCGAGCGGCGAGTCCCCGACCCGGGGCCCGAACAAGGAGCCGAAAGGCGACACCAAGCCCAGGAAGAACAGAAATGAATCCGGCGGACCTCCCGGCAAGCCGAAGCGGTAGACCCGCCACCCGGCGGATCCCCGACGACCCGACCTCGCCGACGCAGGCGTGGACCGTGTCCGTCCGTCACGACCGCGGGGCAGGGGCGCGTCCCGCTGCCATCGGTGCCACCCGAGCCGGCGGCCCGGCTGCCGGGTTCACTGCCGATGGTCCACCGGACCCGTCGCGGGTCGGGAGGGTGGCGGACCGCATCCGGCACTAACGTGGATAGGACGATGACCGGCGCGGAAGCTCGGACTGGTCCTGCGTCTCGTGTTCACCCGGTCACGGAGGAGCCATGACGGATGCCGAGAAACCCGGCCGGACCCCGGGAGTCGGTCACGGCCGCAGAAGCCGTCCCGGGGAAGCCGAGAGCCCCGAGGTGCAATCGCTACCGGTGACCCCCGCCCAACGCCGGCTCGCCCGGCTGGCCTTCGCGGCTGCGCTCGGTGTCGTGGCGATGCTGATCATCGGCGGTTTCCGGAGTCTGTCCGTGCTGATCGTGGGTGTGCTCGGACTCGCGGTGACGCTCGCGGCGCTGTGGGGTTTTCTGAGCAACCGAAGCCCGCTGCGCTGGGTCTGCCTCACCCTCGCCTTCGCCGTGCCGATCGCCGTGATCGTCTTCTACATCGCCCGCCACCAGTTGTGGGAGATCGTGGTGACACTGCTCCTGGTGGCACTGGCAGTGGCGGCCGCCAGAGCCGCGCTGATCCGGGCCCGGCCGCCCCACGGCATGCCCGAGCGTGAGAAGCCGTCCCCGGTCCGACCGTTTCTGATCATGAATCCCCACTCGGGTGGAGGAAAGGTCCGACGGTTCGCGCTGGATGACAAGGCGACCGCGTTGGGCGCCGAGGTGGCCCTGCTGAATGGTCCCGGCCGGGTCGATGTCGCCGAGTTGGCCCGAAGGGCAGTGGTGAACGGCGCCGATCTGCTCGGGGTCGCCGGCGGCGACGGCACCCAGGCACTCGTCGCCGCCGTCGCCGCCGAGAACGGCCTCCCGTTCGTCGTCGTCTCGGCGGGCACACGCAACCACTTCGCGATGGACCTCGGGTTGGACCGGGAACGGCCGGACGCCGGCCTCGACGCCCTGCGTGACGGCGTCGAACTGTCCCTGGACCTGGGGCTGATCGGCGAGCGAACCTTCGTCAACAACGCCTCGTTCGGTGCCTACGCCGAAGTCGTGCAGAGCCCGGCGTACCGGGACGACAAGCGGGGCACGATGCTTCGGCTGCTTCCCGAGATGCTCTCGGGCCAACGCGGCCCCCACCTGGTCGTCCGGATCGACGACGAGGTGGTCATCGAGGGCCCACAGGCACTACTCGTCAGCAACAACCCGTACGAGTTCGGTGGTCCGACCGAACCGGGCCGGCGGGCCCGCCTCGACACCGGCCTGCTCGGCGTCATCGCGATCACGGTCGACAACGCCGAGCACGCCGTCGAACTGCTTCGTGGCAGCCGTGGCAGGGGACTGCGCACACTGGTCGCACACGAGGTGCTCGTCGAGTCGGACGCCCCCCGGATCCCGGTCGGCATCGACGGTGAGGCCGTACTCATGCCCACCCCGGTGCGCCTGTCGATCCAACCGCTCGCACTGCGGGTGCGGGTGCCACGCGAACGGCCGGGCGTGCCACGGCCGAAGCCTCCGATCGACTTGGCGCTGCTGCGTCACCAGGCACTGGCCACGGCGCGTCTCGCCTCGACCCGTCACCGTCACCGGGACCGGGACCGGAAGTGACGGTCCGCCGCGAAACGGACGGTTCCTCAAGTGGACGGGTTGTCGCGAGGTGGCGGTCTATCGCTTTTCCGTGGACTCCTGATCACCACTCGGTGACCGTGTCTCGACGGACCTCGACTTGGACTTGGACTTCGACTTGGGCGCCGCTGCTGCCGCGGCCTGCGCGGTCGGCCACTTGAGTTCGATCTCGAGTTCGACCTCGCCCTCCCCCACTTCCACCTCGACCTCGCTGCGCAGCTCGTCGGGAACGTGCATGCTCAGCACGCCCGACCCGAGTTCCAACTCGACGTCACCGCCGCTCATGAGCGCGGCCGCGAGTGCGGAGAGCAACTCGGCTGCCTCGGAGCGCGACAACGAGCCCTTCTGCTCGAACTTCAGGTCTTTCATGGGAAAGCCTCCCATCGGCTGCCAACAACCTATGCAGTCGAGTCTGCGCTCCCCGTGGGCCCTGGGCATCCGGTGACCGCGTGCGGCCCGGTGCGGCGCACTGCCGGTCGCTCGACTGGACGCCGCGAGTCGGGCAAGTTCCCATGGAGACGGGGCCGATCGATTCCCCAACGGGTCCGCGTCGGACCCGCCGCGGCTCCGGGTCGTCTTGCACCTCGATCGTTCCGCCCCGGGTGCGGCCGACCCGACCACACGATCTACGGAAAGCACCTTCGGTGACGTCTTCGAGGATTCTCGTATGAACGCCCGGCAGGATGAGCAGGCAGCGGTCCGGCATGCGGCGGCGCGGTTGAAATCCGCCTTTCCCTCCGTGGATCCGGCCACCGTCGACGCACACGTCGAGGCGGCCCACGACGCGCTGAGCGATGCCAGGATCCGGACCTACGTCCCGATCCTGGTCGAACGACGCGCCAGAACGATGATCAAGGACGGCGGCACGCCACCTGCACCACCGCCGGCGGACCCCGAGCCCCGGGCACATGGGTCCACGGCCTGGCACCTCGAGGCTCGATGAGCCGAAGGTGCACGTCGGGGTGTTGCAGGGCCGACAAGGGGCTCCGACCGATCCGGACACGGGCGCGCGGGGTCTCGGGCTTCAGCCTCGGATGTCGAATTCCATGTAGTCCACGTCGGTGAGTTCGACCGCGTCCAGGTCGTCGGCTCGGGTGCCGCTTTCCTGGAAGTAGGACTGGTGGAGGCCGGCGGCGACGATGCGTTCGAGGTCGCGTTCGGGGGCGCCGGCGTGGTGGGCGGCGAACAGTTCCTGCGCGTGGGTGGGGGGCAGGGGCTGGGTGATGCGGCGCATGCGGGGGTCGTCGGTGGAGCCGGCGGCGGAGGAGAAGCCGAATCGGGCGCGGGTTTCGACGATCACGCCGCCGGTGGCGGCGGCGCGTTGTTCGGCGCGGCGGCGGACTCGGGGTTGCCACAGGCGGCGGACTTCGGCGTCGATTTTGGCGTTGACGGGGCGGGGTGGGGTTTTGCGGTCGCCCTTGAGGTAGCGCTCGACGGTGCGTTGACTGACGCCGAGGAGCGCGGCGACGGTGCGGGTGCGGCCCTGGTGCTTGCCGAGGAGGAAGCGGATGCGGGCCTTGGTGGATTGGGGGGGTTTGCGGGTGAGGACGTGTTGGGCGGCCTGGTCCAGGCCGTCGCCGATCTTGCCCATGTCGGGTTCCTATTCGCCTTCGGCGACGGCGTCGACGCCGTCCTTGATGTGGCGGGCGGGGTTTTGGTGTTCGGCCAACAGGTGCAGGGCCCATTCGAGGGGGCGGGTGCCCTCGTGTTTGACCATTCCGGGGCTGACGCCGAGGCGGAAGGCGCCGGGGATCGGCTTGCCGTCGGCGGTGCGCGGGAGGACGTCCAGCGGCGAGGGGCCGGCACAGGGGTAGACGGCGCAGTCGGAGAGGACGGCGATGGGGTACAGGTCGGCGGTGGTGGCGAGTTTGCGCATCTTGCGGTGCATGCCGACGCGGGCGTTGGCGATGACGGCGGCGCGGATGTCGGGGCGCCAGGTGGGGCGTTCCAGGGCGGGCCAGCGGTCGCCGGGGCGGTAGCGGGCGCCTTGGGGGCGTTCGCGGAGTTTGCCGATGCCGCCCTTGACGGTGGCCTTGATCGCGGCCAGGACGATCGCGCGGGCCGGGTCGACCTGCTTGTGCTCGGCCATGGCGGTCAGGAAGGCGGCGTCGGTGAGGGCGGGGGTGACCCCGAGGTCGGCCATGGTGGCGAGGTAGGCGTCGCGCAGGCGGGTGTACCAGGGGTCGAGGTAGGCACCGTGGTCGGGGCGGATCCATGCCTCGAACGGGTCGATGACGGCGCCGAGTTCGGCCGCGTAGGCGACAGTGGGGGTGGCGTACCAGCCGGGGCCGGTGGGGCGCTCGCCGGTCGGGGTGAAGGGGCTGGGCAGGCGGGGGTCGAGCTCGATGGTGGAGAGGTCGATGTACCAGCAGCCGGGCAACTTCTTGTCGAAGGTGGGGGCGTCGACGTGGACCGGGGGGCCCAGGCCGACCGGCAGGCGGCTCGCGGCGGCGAGGAAGGCGGCGTTGACGTCGAGGCCGACCGCGTATTCGAGGTTGCCCTCGTCGTCGCCGACCAGGTGGAGGGGGCGGTGCCAGTCGTAGGCCTCCTCGACCAGGACGTCCGCGCCGCCTCGGGACTGCGCGACGGGGTGCTCGTCCGGGGCCTCCGGCGGCGCCGGGTCCACGGCGTCGGTCAGCGAACCGGCGACCGGGCCGGAGCGCCAGGTCCCGGTGGCGGGCTCCTTGACGGCCTGGGTGGGTGGGCGCAGTTCGGTCATCAGCGCCAGGCCGGCGACGGCGGTGGAGCCGCGGGGGGTGACCACGCGGGAGGCGTAGGTGCCCAGGAGTTCGGCGAGTCGCGGTGCGGGGAAGGTGGCGGCGTCGGCCCAGGAGCGGGTGTCGAGGGCGTCCCAACCGAGGAAGGCGAACTGCACGCATTGGCGACGGCCGCCGTCGGCGGGGGGTCGGTAGACCTTGGTCCAGGGGGCGAAGCCGCGTCGGGTCAGGCGCCAGTCGTCCTTGGTGATCTGTTTGACGAGTTTGTGGTCCTCGGGCAGGCGCAGGTTGCGGCGGTCCTCCAGGTCGGCGGGCACGCCCAGGCGTTCGGCGGCGGCGGCGGTGACCACGATCAGGGGGTCGGCGTCGCGGCCGGCGCGGTGCAGGCGCTCCGCGCCCAGGCCGGCGTCCAGGGCCCAGGCGACCACGGCGGGCAGCGACTTCGCCGGGCAGGGCAGGGTGCGGCCGTCGGCCAGGTGGGCCACGAGCCGCGTCCGGTCGGTGTCGAGGACCGCGAGCGGGCCGGCCGGGAAGCGGGTGGTGTGCGTCGGGTCCGGGGCCGTGGTGTTCGGGTCCGCGGAGGGGCTGCTCGCGGCGGCCGGGGAGCGACGCGACGTGGCGCGCTTTGGTGCGGGCGCCGGGGCCGTCGGCGCAGCGGTGGGGGGCGTGGGCGCCGGGTGCGCCCATGGGGCGGCGGCGGAGGTGGCCGGGGCGGGTGTCGGGGCGCGGGTCGGGTCGGGTGCGGGAGGCGTGTCCGTGCCTGTCGTGGGGCCGGGCTCGGCGGGCCGGTCGGGTGTGGGTTCGACCGGGGGCGCCTTCGCCGGTTCGACCGGGGGCGCCTTCGCCGGTTCGGCGGGGTCGGGGGCCGGGTCCCGGTCGGGGGTGGGATAGCGGTCGGCGAGGCCGTCCAGGAGTCGGGCGTACGCCTGGCGTTGTGGGGGGCGCGGGTCGCTGCGGCCGGCCTCCCAGGCCACCACCGTCACCCGCTGGACACCGAGCGCGTCGGCGACCTGCTGCTGGGTGAACCCGGCCGCCTTGCGCAGACGGGCGCGTTCCGCCGGCGACGGGAGATCGCTCCGGGCCTGGGCCAGCAGGGCGTCCACGGCGTCGAACAGGGTCGGGGGGTCGGACTCGGACATGCTGCACCTCCAGCCCTGAGTTTATCATGGATCACACTTTGAATCCGACATCAAATTGACATTTCGGGGTGTTCGTCGGGTTCGAGCCGGGGCGCGCCGGTCGGACACCGGGCAATGCGCCGGCTCACCGGGGAGCGGCCGCTCGGCGCTCCTCGGGGGTCGTCGGCGGTCGGTGGAAATGATGGCGCAGAGCACGCGGGATACGACGCAGGCCACTGCCCTGTCGGTCGTCCTCCGCATCGTCGCACTCCTGCGCCGTTGCCGGATTCCGCGCGGACAGGTGCCGAGCCCGGTGGTGGGCGAGAAGGCCGGCTGTCGCGGAACCCGGCTTCCCGCGGCGGGCGTTCACTCGGGGATGGTCGCGATTCGGGCCGGGGGCTCGTCGGGTCGGCACGAACGAGCACCGGCCGACGGCGTGCCGGCGGCGCACCGGGGCCGAGCTCGGGCCGGTGCGCCGACGGTGAGACCTGCCGCGGGGCGGCGGCGGTCAGTGAGTGGTGGTCGGTGCCGGTTCGATGTTGCGCAGGAAGGTTCGCTGGTCGGCGAGATAGCCGTCGGCGAACAGTGAGCGGGGGGCGAAGAGGGCCACGAGGGTGATCTTGAGTTCGGAGTCCTCGAGGTTCTTCTTGACCAGGTCGTGGGTGGCGTTCTTGTAGTGCTTGACCGTCAGGGCGCCGGCGGCGTCGAGCTCGCGGCGGTATCCGGCCTCCGTGTCGGCGACGTCCACGTTGACGTCGTGGTCGGGGAGGACAAGGAGCACCGGAACGCCGCGCAGTGCGGGCAGGTCGGCCGTGACGTCCGAGTTGTTGTTGCGGGAGACGAAGCCCCAGCGGGCCTCGCTCATCGCGCCTTCGGCGCCGACGGTCGCGATGTACCGCCGATGGTCGGCGTGTTCGGCGAGCAGTCGGCGAATCGTGTCGCTCTTCGCCGCCTCCCGGTCGACCTCGGCGGGCGAGGCGCCCTTCTCGCGCAGTTCGGACAGCAGGTTGTAGCGGCCCTGGCGGAGCCAGTTGATCGCCGGCGAGACCCCGATGACGAAGCTGATCCGGGTCCGGGCGGCGACCTTCGGCATCACCCAGCCGCCCTGGCTGGCGCCCCACAGGCCGACCCGGCGGCCGTCGATGTCGCTACGCGCGCGGGCCCAGGCGATGGCGGCCGCGGCCTCGTCGGCCCGGTCGTCCATGGACTGCGTCAACCAGTTGCCGGGCGCTCCGGCGACGCCGGGCTTGTGCCAGGACAGCGACGCGTAGCCGGCCTTGGCGAAGGACTCCCAGATCGGCCGGTAGCCGTCGTCGTGGGTCGCGTTGGTCGGACCGTCCCCGTGGACGAACACGACGAGGCCGTGCGGTCCCTTGCCCTTGGGCTTGGCCAGGACGCCTTCGAGGGTGTGGCCGCCCTGGCTGATGGTGACCTTTTCCTCGTCGAGGTCGAAGGTGTTCTGCCACACCACGACGCCGCCGAGGGCCACGACGACGAACATCACGCCGGCCACCGACCAGGCCACGGCGCGGAACCAGCGGCGGCTGCGGAGGCGGGGCTTGGGCGTGGGCGTCCCGGTGGGCTCGGTGGGCTCGGTGGGCTCGACGGCGGGGTCGACGGCGGGTCGGGTTCCGGGCGGGCGCTCGGGGCTGGGATGGGTCATCGGATACTCCCCCTTGGGTGATCGATACAAAAACTATCGCATGCGATACGATCGGTTTACAAACGAGAGATCAGCACGAGGGGGGCCGGAGGGGGAGCCCGATTTCCGTACCCTCGTGGAGGCCGGCGCGCGGCGACGACGCGCCGATCCGTCATCACTACCGGGAGGCACAGATCACGTGACCGGCCAACCGCAGATCACACCCCGAGTCGAGGTCCCGACCCGCATGCTCGTACACGCGCTGATTCGCGCGGACGGCACCGTGGACGCAGGCGAGTTGTACTCGGTCGCCGGCACGCTCGACATGACCGACCAGCAGGTGCGCCTGTGCATCAAGCGACTCGTCGCCGAGGGCCGATTCACCCACGAGGGCCGGGGCCGCAAGGCGCTGTTGCGAACCACCGCCGACACCGAGCGTTCGATCACGCCGGACATCGACTTCCTGCGGTACGCCTACGAACAGGACGCCGGACGCGCGCCCTGGGACGGCACCTGGCACCTGGTCGCGTTCGCCGTGCCCGAGACCCGGCGGGTGGCTCGGGACACCTTGCGGGAAGTACTCGCGCGGCTCGGCGGCGCCCCCATCCAGGGCGGCCTGTACGTGAGCGCGAACGCGTGGGAGTCCTACGTGGAGGACGAGGTCCGGCGGCTCGACATCCTGGACGGCGTCACGTTCCTCGGCACGGACACGCTGCGGCGCGGCGACGAACGCGACCCCGTCGCACTCGTCGCCGCGCTCTGGCCGCTGGAGGCGATCGCGGCTCGGTACCACCGGCTCGTCGACGTCGCCCAGGCGCGCCTGGATCGGATCCGCGATCCGGCCGGGATCTCCACCCGGGAGGCACTCACCATCGCGGTCGAGATCGCCGCCGAGTTCACGCGCGCCATGGAGCCCGACCCGCTGCTGCCGCCGGAACTGTTGCCGCAGCCGTGGCCCGGCACCCGGGCCCGCGAACTCACGGCCCGCTGTTGGGCGTTGCTGCCGCGCGGCACGGGCGAGGCGGAGCCGAGAATCTACCAGCGCTACGACGGGGCGCTGAGCGACGCGATCCGGCGCGCCGGCGAGGATGCGCAACCGTAGTCGCCCTGCAAAGTTGAATGGTCGTTGGTTCACCGGAAATCGAGGTGGTTGGGATGGACTGGGGAGTTCTGGCGGAGTTCGCGTTCGACCAGGTGGGCGGTGCGCAGAACACCGTGACACAGGTGGTGGACAACACCGCGGTCCCCGGGGAGGCGCCCGTCGTGGTGACCTCCGCACGCGGTCGCGACGAGTGGAGCAACGGCACGCTGGTGCTCACCACGCATCGTCTGGTGTACGTCAAGGAGGGCAAGCCCACCGTGGCGGTGCCGCTCGCGGGCGTCACCGATGTCGCCTTCGGCACGTCCCGACTCGCGGGCAACGTCGTGAAGGTGACCGCCATCAGCGGTGCGCACAGTTGGGAAAACGTGGCCGACGGACCGGCGTTCGTGGCGAGGCTGCGCGAGGCGGTGACCGGCGCCGCGCTCCGGGAACAGCAGGCGCCGCAGCCGGCGGCGCCATCGGCCGAGCCTGTGGCAGGAGGTGCCGGCGGTTCCGCGATATTGGACGGCCTCGAACGCCTCGCCACCCTGCATCGCGCCGGGGCGCTGACCGACGAGGAGTTCACTGCGGCGAAGCGGCGGCTCATCGAGGGTTGAGGGCGCGGCGCCCGGTCGACCGGGTCGCCCGGAACGAATGGGCCGGCCGCAGGAGTACGTGGCGGCCGAATGCGGATATCGCCGGGCCCGGGGAGGCCCGAAAGCGCGTGGACCGCCCGTGGGCACTCCCCCGGGCGGTCCACGCTTGCGTGCTTCCGGGCGGAACGGGCCCGGGTCGTTCGGCGGTGCTGCGTTACTCGGCGCCGGCGGCCTTGCGGTAGGTGGCCACGTGGACCCCCGTGCCGCTGGTGACGGTGGAGACGAGTTCGAAGGCGCGCAGCGCGCCGTCGCTCGGGTAGATCGTCTTTCCGCCGCCGAGGAGTACCGGCATGATCATCAGGCGGAGTTCATCGGCGAGACCTTCGGCGATGAGGGTGCGGGCGAGCGAGGCGCTGCCGGTGACGACCAGGTCGCCGCCGTCGAGGTCCCGCAGCTTGGTGATCTGTTCCAATGCCTGGTCGCCCGGTATGCGGATGGTGTTGTTCCAGGTCAGATCGTCGTCGGTGAGCGTGTTGGTCACGACGTACTTGGTGATGTTGTTCATGTGGTCGGCGAACGGGTCGCCCGCGCGCTCCGGCCAGGCGGCGGCCATGGTCTGCCAGGTGCTGCGGCCGAACAACATGGCCCCGGTGGTGACGCTCCACTCGGCCAGGGCCTTGCCCATGACGGCCGGGTCGAAGTAGGGGTGCGTCCAACCACCGTGGGCGAAGCCGCCGTCGGTGTCCTCCTCCGGGCCGCCCGGTGCCTGTACGACGCCGTCGAGGCTGACGAATTCGGCGATTACGATACGCATTCGGACATCTCGCTGTTCTTCTCGTGATTGCGAAAGCGGGGTTGTCGAGGCGGTGGCACGGGTGCGACACACCGCGCCGTCTCCGGAATTCGTCGCCCCGGGACGTTCTGCTTTTCCGACGCGACAAACGCTAGGACGCATTTACTCCAGCGTCAATCGATCAAGGCCCATATTTCATTGAAACAGCAGGTCAGGGAGTTGGAATTGTTGCAATGAATATGACGTCTCCCGGCTCGTATATTGCAATGACTTATCGTTGCAAGGAGACTGGTTCGACCGAGAGAACGCACGGACCCCAGGAGCGAACAGCCATGCCCGGAGGCAGACTCACCCGCCAGGAACGCCAACAGATCGCCGCAGGACTGGCCGAAGGGCTCTCCTACAGCGGCATCGCCAAGCGCCTGGAACGGCCGACCTCGACGGTCGTCCGCGAAGTGATGCGCAACGCGGGCCCGCTCGACTACCGCGCGGACCACGCCCACCGGGCCACCCAACGGCGGGCCCGCCGCGGTGCGGTCGCCCCCGACTCGCCCGGCAGGTCGGCCGCCGCGGCATACCCGCAGGACGTACGGGAGTTCGCGGTGCGCTTCGCCGCGCTCCTGAACAACCTGGGAATCCCGCGCATGCCGGCCCGCGTGCTCGGCTGCCTGTACACCAGCGACAGCGGCAGCCTCACCGCGGCGGAACTGGTCCTGCACCTGCGGGTCAGCCCGGCCTCCGTCTCCAAGGCGGTCGCCTACCTGGAAGGGCAGTTGTTCGTACGGCGGGAACGCGACGAGGAGTTGCGCCGGGACAGGTACGTGATCGACGACGACGTCTGGTATCGCGCGCTCGTCGCCAGCGTCCGGACCAACACCGCCGTCGCACAGGCCGCGCGCGACGGGGCGGAGATCCTGGGCGAACAGACCCCGGCCGGCCGCCGCCTCGACGACATGGGGGTCTTCCTCGACCGGGTGGTGCGGGACCTGGTCCGGTCGGCCGAGCATTGGCGCTCGGCCCGATGAGTGCGGGTCGGCGCGTTGACGCCATGAGGGCCTGCACTGCCTCGGGGGAAGATCGCGGAACACGACAACTCCCGGCAAGGGTGCGGGTGTTCTGCGAGTGGTATCGCTGTGCCGCTCGGCCCCGGGGTGGTTGGGTCAGTGGACTCGGCAGACCCGGAAGCCGATGCCGGCCGTGCGGAGTCGGTCGATCAGCGCGTCGCCCATCGCCGCCGCCGGTGTGACCTGTCCCGAGGTCTCGGGCAGGTGGTCCAGCGCCAGGCACAGGGCCGCCTCGCCGAGCATCTTCGCGGTCTCGTCGTAACCCGGGTCGCCGCCCGAGACCTCGGTGAACGCCTGTTGTCCCCCGCCCGCTCCGACGAACCGGACCCGGAACCAACTGCGGCCTCGTTGCTGTTCGTTCGGCCCGCGACCCGGCGCGTACCGGCTCGTCAACCAGGAGCGCACGGGAGGGATCTGCGCGGCGGCCACCAGGGCCGCCGCCCCGATCGGTGCCGCGAGCGCCATCGGCAGGGTCTGCACCGACGCGTAGTGCCGGTAACGGAAGTCGGGGCCGTACCGCTCCAGCGCGGCGGCCGAACGCCCCACCACGATCGGGTCGATCGTGGGCAGCGGCAACGCCCACGCGCCCGTCTCCCGGCTGAACCGCGGTGCGCCCGGCGCGATGCGGACCCGGCGCCCGACGAGCCCGGGTTCGTGCCGTCGCCGCTCCCGCGCGGCGGCCGTCGCCTGGAGCCCGCGACCGATGACGGACAGGGCCGAGGCGAACGTCCCTCCCGAGATCCCCGCCCGGGTCCGAACGAAGCCGTCGACGGACAACGGCACGTCCTTCGGCAGTTGTCGGACGGTGAAGAACACGCCCAGGTCGTGCGGCAGCGAATCGAAACCGCAGGAATGCACGATCCGCGCACCCGTCTCCTGCGCCCGGCCCGCGTGCCGCACGAACATCCGGTCGACGAACTCGGGTTCACCGGTGAGATCGGCGTAGTCCGTACCGGCCTCCGCGCACGCGGCGACCAGCTCCTCCCCGTACCAGCCGTACGGGCCCACCGTCGACGCCACCACCCGCGTGGACTGTGCCAACGCGCGCATCGTCGCCGGATCGCCGGCGTCCGCGACCACGATCGCGAGATCGGCCGCCCGGTCCGGGAAGGACTCGGCCAGGTCGGCCCGCAAGACCTCCAGCTTCTTCGGGTCACGCCCCGCGAGCGCCAAGCGGCAACCGTGCGGCGCGTGCGCCGACAGGTACCGGGCGGTGAGCCGGCCGACGAACCCCGTCGCGCCGAACAGCGCGACATCGTAAGGCCGTTGACGGTTCGGGTTGTGGCGCATTCGGGCTTCTCCAGGTGTGGTTGCGGCGACTCGTCGGCCGGACGGGCGTGCCGGCCACGGCTCGGCCGGCCGTTTCATCCGACTCGGTCATGCCTCCCCGGTGCGCGAGGTCCTGCAACGTCGGTTCGCGGTTCGAGACGCCGCCGAGTTTGGACTTGCGAGTCCAATTTTGTCGCTGCACAGTGGCAGCGCGCCCCGGACGACCGGGCGTGCGAGTTCATCCGAAGAACCGAACGATGGAGTGGACCATGTCTATGCGGCTTGAGGGCCGGACCGCCCTGGTGACCGGATCGACCAGCAATATCGGGCGTGCGATCGCGGAGGCCTTCGCCGCCGAGGGAGCGTATGTCGTCGTCTCCGGCCGCAGCGCCGAGCGTGGCCGGGAGGTGGTCGACGGCATCCGCGGCCTGGGCGGTCGCGCCGAATTCGTGCGGGCCGACCTGGACGGAAGCGCGGCCGCCTCGCGGGCACTGGCCCGGGAGGCGACGCGGGTGCTCGGTGGGCGCATCGACGTCCTGGTCAACAACGCCGGCATCTACCCCGGCGACACCACGGCGGCCACCGACGAGAGCACCTTCGACCGGGTCTACGCAGTCAACGTCAAGGCCCCGTTCTTCCTGACCGCTGCCGTCGCGCCCGCCATGGTGGAGGCCGGCGGTGGAACGATCGTCAACCTGGGCTCGTGGATCGCACGATTGGGCATTCCGGTCGGCGCCCTCTACAGCTCCACCAAGGGGGCCATGGAGACCCTGACCCGGGCCTGGGCGGCGGAGTTCGGGCCGCAGGGTGTGCGGGTGAACGCGATCTCTCCCGGGGTGGTGCTCACGCCCACGCCCGGAGAGGTGCACCCCGGCGAGGTCATGATGAAGGGCACTCCCGCCGGACGGATGGGCACCCCCGACGCGATCGCGAACGCCGCCGTATATCTGGCCGGCGCCGAGTCCTCGTTCGTGCACGGGATTGTGCTCGACGTCGACGGCGGGCGCACCGGTGCCGCCGTCATCGCCGGCTGACGCGAGGCCGGGAGCCGGGAGCCGGGGGCTCGACGAGGGGGCCGGTCACGCCGCTGCGCGGCCCGCGTGGCGCAGGTCCGCGATGCCTTGATCGAGGGCGGCGCGCAAGTGTGTGGACCGGCCGGTCGACAACAGGATCGACACGCCCCCCTGGATCGCGGCCAGCAGCGCCGCGGCCCGTACGTCCACGTCGAGTTCGGCGGGAAGCGCGCCGGTCGCCTGGAGCGCCCGGATGCCCGCCGCCAGGCTTTCCTGCCAGCGGCGCAACAACTCGATCACGATGGCCCGCGCCCCGGGGGTCGAGCGCCCGACCTGATGGAACAGCGAACCGAGCGGGCACTGGTCCCCCTGGGCTTCGTAGCGTTCGATCACCACGTCCCGCCACTGCTCCCAGGACTCCCACGAGTCGAGGCGGCCGAGATACGGCTGCTGGTCCTCCAGGACCCGGTCCGC
This sequence comes from Embleya sp. NPDC059213, assembly GCF_042754445.1. Classification (NCBI taxonomy): domain Bacteria; kingdom Bacillati; phylum Actinomycetota; class Actinomycetes; order Kitasatosporales; family Streptomycetaceae; genus Embleya; species Embleya sp. NPDC059213. The sequence goes on along the minus strand of NZ_JBHZAV010000098.1, from coordinate 14,468 downwards.
CTCGAACTGGGCCACCGCCACGAGCAGTTCGTCCTTGCCGCTCGGGAAGTAGTGGAAGAGCTGGCTCTTGCTGGTGCCGGTCCGCGCCATGATGTCGTCGAGCGTCGCCGCCACGACGCCCTTCTCCCGCAGTACCGCCGCCGCACCCTCGACGATCCGACTGCGCGTGGCCTGCCCCTTCGCCGTCAACTTCCCGGGCATGCGCCGCCTCCTCGTAATGGACCGAACAGTCCACTCTACTGTGTATCGGCACGAGGTTGACGGCGGGGCGTGGGCGGCGGGGCGCGGGCGACGGGCGTGAGGGCGGGCGCGGGGCCGGCGGCGGGCGGGGCGGAAACCGGATGGCGGGGGCAGCCCGGCACGGATGGTGGGCGACGAGCGGGCGGGTGGTCGCCGGACGGCCCGGCGCGAGCGGCGAGCGGCGAGCAGCGCGGAAGGCGGGCGGTGTGGCGCGGGGCGAGGCCGCCGGCATGGTGAATCGCAAGCGTCGCGGGCGGCCCGGCGCGAGCGGCGGATGAGCGAGCACCGCGCCACACAGGCGTCACGGATGGCAGGCGGCGGGCGGCGAGCAAAGCGGGCCGCGCGAGTGTGGTGGCGCGGCGCGGGCGGTGGGCGGCGTGGGACCGGAGGCGCGGCCGCGTGGATGGCGCGGGTGGTCTGCGGCGCGGCGTGCGCGGCGGAGGGTGAGGTGGGCGAGGGGGTGAACGGCCTTTTGTGGGGTGGGGGTTGTGATGTTATCGGCAGGTGTGATTACCCCGGAATGGGCCCACCGGCTACCTTGAGGCCGTCCGACCGGAGCTGTACGAGAAAGTCCCGCTCGACGGTGGTTGGTTCGGACCCTGCGGCGGCGCCCGTCCTCCGGTTTCACTCCACTCTCGCCCCCTCCCGAGGAGACGCATGTCCCGTCGCGCCCGCTCGTTACCCGTCAACCTGTTGACCGCCCTCGTCGCCACCCTCGCGTTCGTCGCGCTGGGCCTGGCCGCACCCGCCGGGGCGACCGGCTCGGAGCGGTCCGGAGCCGTTCCGTCGCCCACCGCGCCGCATCGCGGGGTCGTCGCGCAGAACCAGTCCGACCCGCCGACTCCCGGGCGCGACGCGGCCGTTCGCGCCTTCGTCGAGCAACGTGCCAAACTGCGCGCGACGCTCGCCGGCGACGCAGCCGGCACCCCGAACGACGCCGCGACCACCGGCGCGGGCGCGAGCCTGGCGCCGACACACAACTTCTGGGGTGTCTTCCCGCAGCCGGGCACCCACGACGGCATCACCGCGACGCACAGCGTGGATCCCTCGTACAAGGTCGCCAACTCGCAGAACTTCACCTACGCCCCGACCACCAAGGCGCAGAACTCGTGCATGGAGGTGGTCACCGCCTACTGGAGCCTGGGCGCCGAGATATGGGCGTGGGACTGGTGCGGCACCAGCGGCCCCGCCAAGACCCTGAAGGTGGACGCCGACTTCCTGGCGAAGTACACCACCACGGTCAACGGAGTCGCCTCCTACAGCGTGCAGTTGAGCAAGGACGCGACCTCGGGCAACGCATGGTCGTCCTACCTGTTCAACCACCGCACGCAAGCCTGGGAGTTGCTCTTCCGCTCGTCCGGCACCGACCAGAGCGCGCTCAAGTACGGCTGGGACATCTTCGAGATCTACGCCACGGTCAACCCCGCGACCGGCAAGGGCTACTTCTGCAGCGAGGCGCGCAACACGACGTTCGACAGCGCCGACATCAAGCTCCGCAGGGGCGGCACGTGGCAGCTCGCCACCTCCACCGACTCGCCTTGGACCAGTACCAACCCGCGCGGCGCCGACTTCCTGTGCCCGTCGCTGACCTTCACCCGGGCCGCGCAGAACCACCACTGGACGGTGCACCCCTGATCGTCCCCACGACCGGGCGCCGGACGGGTCGGCTCGACCCCCGTCCGGCGCTCCGTCATCTCGGCGGCCGGCTCCGAGGCCGACCGACCCGCCCGGCGTCGCCGGGTCACGTCCGCGCGCCGGCCGGAGTCCCGCTGAAGCGGTGGAAGGAGGCGGCCTGGGCGAGGAGCAGGACGAGGTTGGCGCAGGCGAGGGCGGACCACAGTGCGCCGAGGCCGCCGGCGGCGGCCAGGGGCACGGCGGCGGCGACGAGCAGGCCGTAGCAGCAGGCGAACGCCCAGAAGCTGGGCATCGTGCGCTGGAGCCCGATCAGGCCGAATCCGTACACGGCCTGGAGCGCGTCGGCCACGACGACGACCAGGAGGACGGGCAGTTGCCCGACCACCCCGGACCGCAGCCGCTCGTCGTCGGTGAAGATCGACACGATCGGGGTGTGGAAGGCGACGAGCACCGCGGCCAGGATCGCGACGGCGCACAGTGCGACGCCCGCGCCGTGCCGCACGACCCGTCGGGTCGCCATCGTGTCCCGGTTCGCCGCGTGCCCCACGACCAACGGCACACTGGCCTGGCCGACCGCCACCGCGACCGTGAACAGCACATTGACCAGCGAGACACACACGCTGTGCACGGCGGCGCTCGTGGTGTCGATCCGGGCCGCCGCGAACGAAAGGGCGCCCAGCACCGCGAACTTGATCAGGACCGTCCCGGCCAGGGGAAGTCCGATCCGGGCGCAGCGCGCCATCTCGCGGGGATCGGGTCGCCCCGGCCGCAGCCGCCGACCCGCCGAAACGATGGCGCGTCGCAGCGCCGTCCAGCCCACCGCGGCGCCGATCACGCCGGAGGCGAGCATCGCCAGGCCCGCCCCCGGCAGCCCGAGCGAGGGCACCGGCCCCTGGCCCCGGACCAGGAGGAGCGACAACACCACGGCGGTGCCCGTCCCGTAGAGCCCCGCGCGCATCACCGCTCTGCCGCGGCCCAGCCCGATCAGGACCGACCCGGCCGACGCGCCGATCGCGGTCACGAGTACCGAGCCGGCCAGGAGGCAGGGGAACGAACCCAGTCGGTCGAGCGTGCCGTCGGGTACTCCGCCCAGGCGACCGAGCAAGGGCACGGCCGCGACCGCGCCGGCGCCCGCGCCCCCGACCGTCAGGGCCACCCACAGGCCGTTGCGCACCACGGGCAACAACGCGTCGGGATCCTCGGCGTACTCGGCCACGATCGGCATCAGGCCGCGAAGCACGCCGGATACGACGGCGATCACCGGACCGAATACCGCCATCGTCACGGCGAACGCGGCCAGTTCGGCGGCCCCTTGATGACCGAGCACGGCGGTGTCCACCAACGCCGCGGCCGATGCCGTGATCATCGTCAGATACAGCGGTAACGCGGCCCCGGCGATGCGCGCGAAATCGCCGCGCCCTGCTTCCGGTTCGTTGTCGGGCATGTCTCTCCACGGCTTCTTCGTCGTGAAACGTCGTCGGTTCGGGTGGAAACGACGGCGACCCCCGCCGGGCACCCGATGGTGTCCGGCGGGGGTCGCTCGATCGTTTCGCGACGCTTACTCGGTGATCAGGCGATCGCCTTGTAGACGCCCCAGCCGTTTCCGATCTGGACGCGGTCCTTCAGGCCCCCGTACTGCTTGGCGCCGTACGAGAAGAGCTTGCCCGAGGAGTCGCGGGCGATGATGTCGGCGAGGCCGTCACCGTCCATGTCGCCGGGAGCGACGAGGCGGTCGTAGATGCCCCAGCCGTTCCCGATCTTGATCCGGTCACCCAGGTAGTTGTTGCCGAGCCCCGGGTAGACGTACAGGTCGCCGCCCGGAGTGCGGGCGACCACGTCGCCGATGCCGTCGCCGGTCATGTCGCCGGCGCCGATCACCGCGTTGTAGATGTTCCAGCCCTGGCCGAGGAAGATCGGCTGCGAGCTGAGCACCGAGTCGCCGTACGCGCGGTACAGGTACAGGTCCCCGTTGCCCTGGCGGGTGACGAGGTCGTTGTAGCCGTCACGGTTGAGGTCGCCGGGGCTGAACGTGGCGGTGTTCCCACCCCAGTTCGGCTCCAGCACGTGGCCGCCGTTTTCCAGCGTGTACAGCGAGTTGTTGCCGTCCACCGTGAGCAGGTCCGACGTGTAGTCGGTGCCCAGCGAGTTGAGGTGGAACAACGGGAAGGTCCAGTCGGTGGTCACCGACGAACGGTCTTCGAACCCGCCCTTGTTGTTGGCGCCGTAGTAGAACAGGGTGTTGTTCGACTCGACGCCGAACACGGCACCCTTGCCGCGCTGGACGGCCCCGCCCATGTTGGCGAACACCGCCGTGTAGTTGGTGTTGTCCACCATCCACACGCGGTCGCCGAACTGGCCGTTGCCCAGCGACGAGTACTTGTACATGCCGCCGGAGTAGGTCCGGGCCAGGACCTCGAACGCACCGTCGCCGTTCCAGTCGCCGCCTGCGACGATCTGGTTGTACGCCTGCCAGCCGAAGCCGATCTGGACGCGGTCCTTGAAGCCGCCGGACCCGTTGCCGTCGTAACGGTAGAGGGTGCCGTCGGGCAGCCGGGCGAGCAGGTCCGATTCGCCGTCGCCGGTGAGGTCGCCGGCGACCGTGATCTGGTCGTAGATGCCCCAACCGTTCCCGATCTTGATCCGGTCGCCGAAGCGCCCGTTGCCCAGACCCTTGTACAGGTAGAGGTCGCCACCGGGCTCGCGGGCCACCAGGTCGGGGTGCCCGTCCCCGCTGAGGTCGCCCGCCGAGGTGATGCGGTTGTAGATGTTCCAGCCTGTACCGATGACCACGTACGAAACGGGTGTGCCGCTGATCTGCGAGCCGGTGTACCAGCGCAGCTCGCCGGTGACGGTCCGGACGATGAGGTCGCCCTCACCGTTGTTGTCGATGTCGCCCGGCAGGAGCGCCGTGTCGATGGCACCGAGCCCGAGCTCGTGGCTGTTGTTCTTGCTGGTACTGAGGAACGTCCTGCCGTTCAGGCCGATTTCGACGATGTCGCTGATGCGGTCACCGTCGACGTCACCCGGGACGGCTCGTCCCGCCGTCAGCGCTTGCGGCGACTGCTTGCCCTCGGGAGCGGCCTTCTTCGTCGCCTTCGGCTGGTACTGGAGCGGGTGTCCCATGTGCCGGTCGACCTGCGATCCGGCGATGCTCGAGTGGTCGATCGGGCCGGGGACCGGCTTCGTCTCGTCCGCGTGCGCGGCGGAGGCGGTGAGGCCGACCCCGAGGCTGCCGACGAGGCAGACGGCAGCCAACTTGCCGAGGTTTCCCGGTGAGAACGGCCGGGAAGGACGGCTGGATGTCTTGAACAAAAAATGAATCCCCTCGAGAGCGTGGCCCTGGAGCGAGGAAAACCGGCAACCGGGGATGGGCCGTGTTCACCGCTACAGGCTGCGCAGATATTAGCCCAGGAGACCGACAAACATACGACTGGTTTTCCTGCCCTCTCGGTATCACCACAGATGGATCCGAGAGACCGAAAAGGAATGAATTGCGCCTTGGCAAAAGGGATTTCGCACGCCGCGCTGTCGATTCCCGGAAGTCGGACGTCGGGTCGGGGACGGACATTTTGCCGCTGTTCGCTCCGGACGCACTTCTCCGGAGGAATTCATCCGCGGCTACGGCCCGATCGCGGGGAAGGCGCACGGCGGCGTCCGCGTGGGAGAAATCCACGGGAAGTTCATCCGAAGGTCCCCGACAATCCCCGGAATCACGGCAATCACCGCCCGGTGGTTCGGCGTTCCTCGGGGCCGGTGAGGCGCACCCCGGAGTCGCGGGCGTAGCAGCCGACCGTACGTTGGCCCATCTCCCACTGCCGCGAGTCGGGCAGGAGGAAGTGCGCGTCGCGCGGCGCGAGTGCGATGCCCGACGAGGGCAGGAAGCCGCGGGCCGACGCGGCGCAGCGGGCGGTCGCGAGGGTGCGCAGCGACGTGGGGTCCGGGGTGGGTGCCTGGGAGTCGATCGTGAACAGGGCGTAGATCTCGCCGGTGTGCACGCGGGTGCAGGGGACCACGCGGATGTCGTCGAAGGTGGTGGGCGTTTCCGCCGCGGTCGCGGCGACGAAGCAGTCGCCCTTGGCGGGAACCGCGGCCGGGGAGGGCCGGTCCGGCGGGTCGTCGTCGGTGACGGCCACGAAGATCAGCACGATCAGGAAGAAGACGATCATCGCGGAGTTCATCGCGATGGCCGTCCAGGCCAGCCAACGGCCGCGCTCGCGGGTGTGTTTGATGCGTTGGAGCGCGACGATGCCCAGGGCCAGGCCCACCGGTAGGAACGAGCAGACGAAGCCGATGATGGGTGCGAGGACGGCGAGCAGGTTGTACGGCGGTTTCGGCGCGGTCTCGCTCGCCCCGGGTAATGGCCCGGTCTCGGGCGGCGCGCTCGGGTTCGGTATCTGCGCCATGACGGTTTCCCCCTGGTGCTCGCGGCAGTGAAGCCCCGCACTTTAGCGCGGGCGCGCCGGGCACCCACCGGCCGGCCGGGTGAGGCCGGCCGGCCGGTGGTCGGGGTCAGGCGCGGCGCAGGTGGCCGGCGCCGTCCAGGCTCCTGGTCTTGATCAGGTCGCTCACGTGGGTGACGAACTCGTCGAGTGGCATGGGGACTTCCTCGCCCGCGCGGTTGCGGACGGTCACCGTGCGCTGTTCGGCCTCGCGCCTGCCCACCACCACGATCAGCGGGATCTTGCGGGTGATCGCGGTGCGCACCTTGGCGTTCATCCGGCCGTCGCTGCCATCCACGTCGGCCCGGACGTCCGCGTCCAGCAGGAGGTTGCGGATCTCCGTCGCGTAGTCCATCAGCTCGTCCACGAGGGGGATGATGCGGACCTGCTCCGGCGCGAGCCAGACCGGGAACGCGCCCGCGAAGTGCTCGGTCAGGTAGGCCGTGAAGCGTTCGTGCGAACCCAGCGGGGCGCGGTGGATGACGACCACGGGCTTCTCGGTGCCGTCCGAGTCGTGGTAGGTCAGCCCGAACCGTTGTGGCGTGTACAGGTCGACTTGGTTGGTGGAGGCGGCGAACTCCTTGCCGGTGACGGCCCGGATCATGAAGTCGACCTTGGGGCCGTAGTGTGCCGCGCCACCGAGGTCGATCTTGTACGGGATGTCGGACTCCTCCATGGCCTCACGGGTAATCCGCTCGGCCGTCTCCCACATCGGCTCGTCGTCGTGGTACTTGTCCTTGTTCGCCGGATCGCGCAGCGCGAGCACCATGTAGAAGTCGGTGATGCCCAGCGTCCGGTAGTAGTCCGCGTGCATCCGCATGACCTCGAGGAACTGGTCCTTGGCCTGCTCGTGCGTACAGTAGATGTGCGCGTCGTTCTGGGTGAAGCCCCGGGTGCGCATGATGCCGTGCAGTTGGCCGCTGCGTTCGAACCGGTACACCGTGCCGTACTCGGCGATCTTGTAGGGCAGGTCGCGGTAGCTGTGCGGCCGGGCCTTGTAGACCATGTGGTGGTGCGGGCAGTTCATCGGCTTGAGGTAGTACTTCTCGCCGTCGATGTCGATCGGCGCGTACAGGTCGTCGGCGTAGTACGGCAGGTGCCCGGAGAGGTAGTACAGGTCTTCCTGCGTGATGTGCGGAGTGACCACCCGCTGGTAGCCCAGCTTGTGTTCGGTGCGGCGCGCCCAGCCCTCCAGCTCGTCCCGGATGATCGTGCCGTTGGGCAGCCACAGCGGCAGGCCGCGGCCGATCTCCTTGCTGAACGCGAACAGGTCCATGTCCTCGCCGATGCGGCGGTGGTCGCGCTTGGCGGCCTCCTCCAGCATCTTCAGGTGCGCCTTCAGCGCGTCCCTGGTCGGCCAGGCGGTGCCGTAGATCCGCTGGAGCTGCGGGTTCTTCTCGCTGCCGCGCCAGTAGGCCGCCGCGCTGCGCATCACCTTGAACGCCGGGATCAGCCGGGTCGAGGGCAGGTGCGGGCCGCGGCACAGGTCGGACCAGCACACCTCGCCGGTCTTGGCGTCGACGTTGTCGTAGATGGTGAGCTGACCGCCGCTGACCTCCATCACCTCGTCGGTGTCGACGTCGCCCTTGAGGTCGATGAGTTCGAGCTTGTAGGGCTCGGCCGCGAGTTCGGCCTTGGCGGCCTCCAGGGACGGGAACGCCCGCCGCTGAAAGCGCTGGCCGGATTTGATGATCTCCTGCATGCGCTTCTCGACCCGCTCCAGATCCTCCGGCTGGAACGGGCGCTCGACGTCGAAGTCGTAGTAGAAGCCGTTCTCGATCGGCGGGCCGATACCGAGCCGGGCCTCCGCCCACAGGTCCTGTACCGCCTGCGCCAGCACGTGCGCCGTGGAGTGACGCAGTACGTTCAGGCCGTCCGGGCTGGACAGCGCGACCGCCCCGACCTCGACCTCGACGTCCGGCGTCCAGTCCAGGTCGTGCAGCACGCCCTCCCGGTCGCGCACGGCAACGATCGCGTTCGGGCCCGCCATCGGCAACTTGGCCGCGGCCACCGCGTCGGTGCACGTCGTCCCTACCGGGACCACGACGATGCGTTCGGTCTCACCGACAGGTAGGGATGCAGACACAGGAACTCTCCTCACGGATCACACGATCACAGGATCAACAGCGGCGCAAAGATCTCACCAGCAGTGTCAGTGTAGTCACTCCACTCACGCCGCTGTTGACGATCACCGCCTACCGACAGGCCAGTTCACGCGGTGCCCGGGTGCGCGAGCACCGGGTTGGCGAGGGAGCCGATACCGTCGATGTGCACCTCGACGGTATCGCCGGGGTGCAGGGCTCCGGAGCCGGCCGGGGTGCCGGTGAGGATCACGTCGCCGGGCAACAGCGTCATCAGCGCACTGCACCGCGCCACCACTGCGGCCACGCCCCGGATCATCTCCTTGGTCGAGCCGTCCTGCCGCAGTTCGCCGTCGACCACGGTGCGCACGGCGACGTCGGCGGGGTCCAAGTCGGTTCGGATCCACGGTCCCAGCGGGCAGAACGTGTCGAAGCTCTTGGCCTTGGTCCAGTGTCCGCCCGGTTGGCCGATGTCCCATGCGGTGACGTCGTTGGCGCAGGTGTAGCCGAACACGACCCGGTCCGCGTCCGCCTCCGGCACGTCGCGACAGCGGCGGCCGATCACCACGGCCAGTTCGCCCTCGAAGCGCACCTCGCTCGATTCGGCGGGCAGCAGCACGGGTTCGCCGGGGCCGACCACGGCGGTGGAGGGCTTGAGGTTGATCACCAGGTCGGGTGTCGCGGTCGCCGGGTCGCCGTAGTTGCGCCCGGCCACCAGCACCTTGCTCGGCAGTACCGGCGCGAGCAGTCGGGCCTGCGGCAACGGCACACTCTCGCGGGTGAGGTGGTACTCGCCGAACGGATCGCCGTCCAGCAGCCGGGCCAGTTGCGCGTCCGGGTCGATCAGGGCGGGCCGGGGTCCGCGATCGGTGTCGATGCGTGCGATCAGCATGGGGTGTCCTTCGGGCGGTGTTCGGGGGCTGCGCGGTGGTCGGGGGCCGCGCCGTGTGCGGGCGCCGGGCCGGGCTCGGGGGCCAGTTCGTCGAGCAGCAGTTCGACGCGGTCGCGTGCCTGCTCGGCATCGGCGTCCGGGGAACCGACCTCGGGGTCGAAGTTCGGGTCGAGGAAGACCTCGGTCAGGCCGGTGTCCGCGAGCGCGGCGACGTCGTCCCTGATCTTGGCGGCGGGCCCGCCCAGCGGCGACTGCCCGCCGGTGCCGTCCGGGCGCAGCCGGATCGGGGCGCGAAAGACGAACCGCAGCGTGTCCGGGTCGCGCCCCGCCCGTTCGGCGGCGTCGCGAACGACCGCGATCGAACGCCCGATGGACGCCGGATCGGTCCTGCCACTCGCGATCCAGCCGTCGCACCGGCGCCCGGCACGGCGCAGCACGGCATCGGCGTTGCCGCCCAGCAACACCGGCGGGTGCGGTGCCTGGACCGGCTTGGGTTCGAAGCGCACGGGTGGCACCCGGTAGAACGGGCCCTCGTGTTCGACGATCTCCCGGGTCCACAGCGCGTGCAGGCAGGCGAGGAAGTCGTCGGCGCGGCGGCCCACGCCGTGCGCGGACACGCCGGCGGCGGCGAATTCCTCGTCGGCCCAGCCGTTGCCGACGCCCACGTCCAGCCGTCCGGCGGACAACACGTCGAGGCTGGTGAGCTGTTTGGCCAGCACGGCCGGCGCGTACAGCGGCATCACGAGCACCGCGACGCCCAACCGAATCCGGCTGGTGTGCGCGGCGAGGTACGCCAGCGTGATCAGCGGGTCGTGCACGCTGCGGCCGGCCTCGCCCCAGGAGCCGTCGACCGCGCCGAACAGTCGCTGGTAGGTCCACAGCGAGTGGTAGCCCAGCCGTTCGGCGGTGCGGGCGATGTGCGCGATCTCGGCGGGGCCGGCCCACCCGCCGGAGACCGGTGCGGCGAATCCGATCCTCACCTCACGCCTCCGCCGGGCAGTGGTGCAGCACCAGGCCCAGTTCCCGCAGTGTGGTGAGGAATTCCGCGTCCCGTTGCAGCCAGTGGTGTTTGATCTGGGCGCCCGCGGTGCCGCTGCGGAACCGCTGCTCGCTGACCTTGAGGAACGCGCCCGGGACGAGCGGCAGGACGCGCAGCGGCTGAAGTCGGCCGCTGCGGCGCTTGTCGGCGTATTCCACGTTGACCTCCTGCAGCACCTCGTCGATGCGGCGGCCGGCGGTCGCGATGTCCAGGGGGGTCCGCGGGTCCGTCCATTCGACCGCGACCAGGTAGCCCGGCGGTGTTCCCCACTGGGGGATGCCGGAGAAGTCGGGGCGGGGGCCGGCGCCCAGCACCCTGGTCACCGCGACGTGGACGTCGGATTCGGTCAGCTTCTCCCCGGTGAACGAGATCTGGAAGCCCGCGCGCCCGAGGAACTCCAGGCGTGGTGTGACGCCCACGAAACCGGCGACGCGGTAGACGTCGCCCACGTCGTAGCGGTGCAGACCGTTGGCCTGGCTCATCACCAGCCGGTAGTCGACGCCCTCCTCCAACTCGTCGTAGCCCAGCGTGGGGGCGTCGGCGGGCAGCGCGCTGCCGTCGCACAGGTCGGGCCACGGTACGAACTCGAAGTGGCCCTGGTTAATCGCGAGCGGCCCGGCGGAGGGGTGGTTGTCGACCGGGAGCGTGACGATGCCCTCGGTGCCGGTGGTACTGAACGGCAGGGTCGCCACGCCCGGCGCGAGTTGGGACAACCAGGGTCGGTACAGCGCGGCCGAGGCCGAGTTCCAGCACACCAGCAGCCGCAGGTTCGGCCACAGGTCGGTCAGGCGCGGCCCGCCGGCGCGGTCGAACACCTCGGCCAGTCGGCGGGCGAGGGCCTGGTCCGCGGCCCGAACCGAGGGGCGGCCCTCGTGCAGCTCGCGCACCAGCCGCTCGCCGTTGTGCCGCAGTGTCTCGGCGAGCAGCACGAGTTTGGACGGGTTCACCGAGACGATCAATTGCAGGTCGTGTCCGGCCAAGCGCAGCAGTTTGGTGTACAGCGATTCGGCCAGCGTGGATGCGTCGGGGTCGCGGGGGAACCAGTCGGCCGAGCACCACGGGGGAATCCAGTCGCCGGCTTCCTCGGACAGCGGGCGCTCGGTGATGCTGTAGACCGGGAAGCCGTGGTGGTGGTCGTGCACCGGTCCGGGCTCCCAGGACAGGTCGAGTAACTCCTCGCCGGTGAGCCGTTCGGTGCCCAGCCACTCGAAGTACAGCCCCCACTGCGCGTACAGCGCGGGCCCTCGGTAGTTCCGGCGCCAATGGCTCGTGGTGGGCACGAGCTTGGCGTGGCCCGTCGTGCCGGAGGTGCGCAGGAAGGCGTACGGGTCGTCGGTGGTGAGGACGTTCGGCTCCCCCGCGAGTTGCCGGCTCACGAATGGCGACAGCTCGTCGTAGTTGCGGATGGGGACCGCGTCCTTCCATTCCCGTTCCTTGCGGACCCGACCGATGCCGTGTTCGCGCCCGAACGCCGTGTCGGCCGACACGGCGAGCAGGTCGGCGAACACGGCGTCGACCACGTCCGCGGGTTGTTCGCAGATTTTCCGCTGCATCGCCAACGCATCCTGTGTCCTTTCCAAGAAGCGTTGGTGGAGCACGGTTTTCCACACAGCAGCCACGACGTCCCCCATGGATGAGGCCAGTTCACGTGATGTTGCGGCGGTCGACGGAGCCCGCGTCAGTCGACCCGGACGACGACCTTCCCGAACGCCCGCCGTTCCTCGAGTTCGGCCACCGCCTCGCGGACCCGGGAGAGTGGGAAGTCGGCGTGGACGACCGGTTCCAACTCCTTGGTGGTGACCAGTTCGAGGACCGTTTCGAGGTCGTGCCGGGACCAGGCGTTGGAGCCGAGGATGTCCACTTCCCTGGACCAGAGGTAGCGCAGGTCGGTGGTGGCCTCGAACCCGGTGGTGGCGCCGCAGGTGACGATCCGGCCGCCGCGCCGCACGCACCGCAACGAGGTCGGCCAGGTGTCCTTGCCCTGGTAGTCCACGACGACGTCGACGCCGACGCCGCCGGTGATCTCCTTGACCCGGGCCCGCACGTCCTCCCGGCCGACGTCGATGCTCTCGCCGACCCCGAGCTCGCGCAGTCGGGCGAGCTTGTCCGGCGAACCGGAGCAGGCGATCACCTGCGCGCCGGCGCGGATGGCGAACTGTACGCAGGCCAGGCCCACTCCGCCGGTGGCGCCGAACAGCAGCATCGTCTCGCCGGCCCGCAGGCGCGCCCTGGTGAACAACATGCGGTGCGCCGTCGCGTAGGAGATCGGCAGCGCCGCGAACCGGGTCGGGTCGCCCCGGTCGTCGGGCAGCGGGATGGCGTTCTCGGCGGGGGCCACCACATACTCGGCGAGACCACCCCAGTGGTGCTCGCCGAGGATGCCCCGCCCGATGATCGGGTCCAGCAGGACCCGGCGGCCGACGAGTTTCTCGCCCACCTCGTCGGTGGCCTGTTCGACGATCCCGACGACGTCGCCGCCCGAGACGTGCGGCAGCTCCAGCCGTACGCCCGGCAGCCCGCGTCGCACCAGGATGTCCAGGTGGTTCAGCGCGCATGCCTCGACCCGCACCCGGAGCCATCCCGGGCGGGGAACCGGGCGCCGGATGTGGCCCGGTTGGAGCCGATCCGGTCCTCCCCACGCGTGGATGATCGCCGCCCGCATCAGGTCTGTCACTGCGTCAACTCCTCAGGAGGGAGGGGCGTCCCGGCGTCCGCCGGGCAGGGCCTACGGGCCCGTCACCCCGCGGATGGCCTCGGTCACCGTGCGGATGAGGAAGCGCAGGTCCTCCGGGCTCATCGAGGGCGACGGCAGCATGGTGATCACGTCGCCGGGTACGGCGTTGACCAGGACGCCGGAGTCGCGCGCGAGGGTGCAGATGCGTTCGACGACGCGGTCCCCGGGCGGGAAGAGTTCGCGGGTGTCGCGATCGGCGACCAGCTCGATGCCGGCGAGCAGCCCGAGTTGGCGGACGTCGCCGACGTGGGTGAGTCGGCGGACCGGTTCGAGTTCCTCGGTGAGGACTTCGGCCAGGGCTCGGGCGCGGCCGAGCACGTCCTCCTTCTCGTACAGGTCCAGGCTGGCCAGCGCGACGGCGGCGCCGAGCGCGTAGCCGGAGTAGGTGCTGCCGCTGAGGAACACTCCGCCGCGGAACGCCTCGAAGATCTCCTCGGTGGCCAGGGTGGCGGACAGCGGCAGGTAGCCGCCCGTGAGCGCCTTGCCGACGGTCAGCAGGTCCGGGCTGACGCCCTCGGCCGCGCACGAGAAGGTCGCTCCGGTGCGCCCCCAGCCGGTGAGGACCTCGTCCGCGATCAGCAATACCCCGTGGCGCCGGGCGATCTCCGCGACCTTGGCCAGGTGGCCCTCGGGCGCGGCGATCACGCCGGCCAGGGCCTGGACCCGGGGTTCGACGATGACCGCGGCGATCCGGCCCTTCTCCCGGACCAGGATCTCCTCCAGCGAATCCGTGCAGTCGATCGCGCAGTCCGCCCTGGTCCTGCCGATCGGGCATCGGTAGCAGTTGGGCTGGTGGAAGGACAGGGAGGGGTACAGCAACGGCTCGTAGGTCTTGCGGATCATGTCGACCTGTTCGGTGTTGACGCCGCGCAGGCTGATCGTGCCGAGGGTCTCGCCGTGGTAGCCGTTGGTCATCGAGACGAAGGTGGAGCGTTCCGGTTCGCCCTTGGCCACCCAGTACGCGTAGGCCGCCTTCAACGCCGTCTCCACGGCGGTCGACCCGGATTCGGCGAAGAACACCCGCTGCAATCCGGGCGGCGCCATGCCCGCGAGCCGGGCGGCCAGTTCCACCGCGGCCGGATGCGAGACGCGGTAGAGCGTGGTCTCGCCCGCCTTGCGGGCCTGCGCCACCAGGGCCTCGACGAGTTCGGGGCGGCCGTGCCCGTGCAGGTTCATCCCCATCGAGGAGCGGCCGTCGAGATAGCGTTTGCCGTCCGGGTCGATCAGCCAACATCCGTCGGCGCGTTCGACGACCAACTGGTCCTCGGCCATCCAGGCGTCCATCGGCGTCCACGGGTACCACATGTGGTCGCGATCGAGCCTGCGCAGCCGGTCGACATCCGTCTTGTCCACTTGGAGCCCTTCCGTGTTCGGGTGTCCTGTCGGGTATTTCGACGGTCGGGGGCGG
>NZ_JBHZAV010000097.1:33992-35612 GCF_042754445.1 Embleya sp. NPDC059213 | reverse complement strand
GCCCGGCGGGGCGGGGGGGGGGGCCGGCAGGTGGGGCCCCCCCCCCCGCCCGAGTTTTTGACCGACGTGAGGGAAGGCATCCGCATGGTCCGGAAGAAGATCGGCGACCGCGTGCCGCGACGCAGGCTCTGGTTCTCGATCCTGGCGGCGGTCGCGTTGTGCGGAGCCGCGGTCGGTGGCCTGGTCGGCTACCGGGCGCTCTCCGACAGCGATGACCCGGACCGGGCGGTGACCGTCGACGAGGCGTCCCGCCTGGCGGCGTCGCGGCTGACGTTGTATCAGGCCAGTCCGGTCGCGGTGGCCCTCACCGCGGCCGAGGGCGGCGGGGTCACGATCCGCGTCGAGGCGGTCGTGGACTACCGCACGCGCCGGGCCGTGGGCGGCTACCAGGTCACCGGAGCCGCCGGCCAACTCGACCGCGGCCTGATCGTCTGGGACGGCGCCGGTCTGGGCCTGGCGCCGGTGCCGGCAGGCGTGGACGGTCCGGCGTGGCAGCAGGCCGAGCACATCCCCCGCCAGGGCTGGTCGTCGCGGGCCTACACCGCCGACCCCCTGGACTCCGGGCTCAGGTTGCTGATCCAACTCGGAGCCGACAGGCCCGACAACCCGCTGCTGCTGGCGCAGTCCGGGGCGCGCTGGCTGGGTCACGATCGTATCCAGGACCGGAAGTACGACAGGTTCTCCGGTCCGCGCGCCCAGGACGCGACCGACGGCAAACTCTCGCCGCTGACGTACTGGGTCGACGGCGACGGCACGCTGCGACGCGCGACGATGCGCATGCCGGGCCTGGGCACCCCGACGACCGTCGAGATCGCCGGGCGCGACGACAAGGCGCGGATGCCCGAGGCGCCGTGGATCGCCGGCTGACGTGCGCCGAGGGCGGTGCGGCTCCCCGACGGCCGATCGGGCTTCGTGACATCCCGACCCGCCTGCCGAGCGGCCCGGTCGACCCGCCCCGGCGCACGCCGGCCGCGCTCAGCGTGGCTGCGGCATCGCGGTGGTGCCGGTCGGCAGGGCGTAGCGGTCGGGGTCGACCGTCCCGGGCAGGTCCGTCGCCGGCCGGCCGGGTGCCATGGGGTCGGGCATCGAGGGTTGGGCGGGCGGGGCGGGCACGGCGTGGAACGCGACGCCGGGCGGCGGCTGGACATGGACGATCCGGCCCGCCGGGACGGCCCGGCGCGGGGTGACGGCGCACCCGGCGAGGTCCTCCAGACCGTTCGGGCTCTGTGTCGTGGGCGAGTTGCCGGTGAAGCAGTTGCCGGGGTCGGTCGAGGCCGTCACCAGGTCGACGCCGTTGTCCGTGACGCGGTTGCCTTCGACGCGGTTGCCGACGGCCGGATGCCCGGCCGGGTCGGTGACCACGACCCCGGCCGAGCGATTGCCCCGGACGAGGTTGCGCGCGATGCGATTCTCCTGGCCGCCACCGATGCCGATGCCGATCCCGAAGCCTCCGTCGGCCTGTTCGGGCGAGTCCGAGGCGTTGTTGTCGGCGACCACGTTGCCGGCGATCACCGCGCCGTGTTGCGGCGCGAGCGCCTCCAGGTCGTTGGAGTTCACCGTCACTCCGACGCGGTTGCCGACGACACGATTGCCGAGTACCGACAGGCCCTCCGAGGCATA
>NZ_JBHZAV010000097.1:0-33982 GCF_042754445.1 Embleya sp. NPDC059213 | reverse complement strand
GGTGATCTCGATGCCCACTGCGTTGCGCTCCACCGTGTTGCCGCGCACCAGCGTGTCGCACGGCTTGCACTGGCCGACGTAGATACCGGAATCGGCCTGTCCGGAAGCGTAGGAGTCCTCGATGATCCCGCCGCGCGCGTCGAACGCGTAGATGCCGTAGAGCCCGTTGTTGTACGCCGTCACCTTGGTGGCCCGAAACCCCTGCACCATCGGGAAGCGGGTGGTGTCCAGCGGATTGTAGGCCGAGCCGCCGGCGCCGCGCTGTTGCAGGCGCTCGTCGGTGACGCCGGTGAACAGCACGCCGTTGGCGAGGTAGCCGCGGACGGTGAGGTTCTCCACCACCGAGCCGGCACCGGTGACGGTGATGCCATTGGCGAGCCGCACACCGCCGTCGAAGACCACCGTGTTGCGGTCGGTGCCGCGCAGCACCACGCGCGGCGTGGCGACCCGCACGCTCTCGCGGTACACGCCGGGGTCGACCAGCACCGTGTCGCCCTCGCGAGCGACGTCCACCGCCTTCTGTACCGTGCGGAAGTCCTGCGGTACCCGAACCACGTTCCCGGCCGGGTGCCGGTCGTCGGACGACGGGGAATCCGTCGACGAGCAACCCGCGAGCGCCACCGCGACACCGACCAGCAGCAGCGACAGGCGTCGCGGCGTTCTCGTCCGGAGGGCGGCGGGCCGAGTCGTCGGGCGGGGCAACAGGCGTGGAAGAGACAAGAGTTGCATGACAGGTGTTCTATCGTCTGCAATATCGCGCATGCACACCGAACCGAAGAGCCCGCAGGAGCCGGCGCGACCCGCCACGTCCGGATTGGGACGCAGAGCCCTGTTCGCGACCGGAGCGGCGCTGGCCGCAGCGGTCGGCGCGGCGGCGGAGCCGGTGGCGAACCACGCTCGGCCGCAAGGCCGCGGTACCGGGTCCGGCGCCTCGCCGGCGGCGATCCGCTTTCACGGCCTGCGCCAAGCCGGGGTGACGGAGCCGCAGTTGCCCGCCACGCAGATGTTGTCCTTCGATCTTCCGCCGAGGTCCGTCGCCGCGGACCGCGAGACCCTGCGCAACGTCCTCGCCGCGCTGACCGGCACCCTCTCCGGCGCGGCCGCCGGCACGCTGCCCGATCCGCGTCTGCACACCGGAGAGACGACCCGACTCGCGTGCGTCGTCGGCGTCGGCCCCGCGCTCGCGTCCCGGCTCGCCCTGAACGTGCCCGCCGAACTGGCCGACCTGCCGGCCTTCCCCGACGATCGCCTGGATGCGGCCCGCGGCAACGGCGACCTACTGCTCCAACTGTGCGCCGCCGACCGCTGGACACTGACCGTGGTCGCCGAACTGGCCGCCACCGCCGCGCAGTCCGCCGGCGCCGTCCCGCGCTGGACCCAATCCGGCTTCCTGCCCCACACCGCCCCCGGCGTCACGCCGCGAAACCTCTTCGGCTTCAAGGACGGCACCGCCAACCCCGACGACACGGCCGCAGGGCGCTGGGTCTGGGGCCCACCGGGAGCCCACGAGCACGGAACCATCCTGGTCTACCGCAGAATCCACATGGACGTCGCCGGTTTCGCGGCAATCCCCGAGGACCGGCAGAACAAGATGATCGGCCGCCGCATCGGGGACGGCGTCCCGCTCACCGGCACCGCCGAACACGATGATCCGGACATCTACGCCAAGCACGCGGACGGCGCCTACATCATCCCCGTGACGGCCCACGTCCGGCTCAGCAGCCCCCGGCTCGACGGAGGCGCCCGGATGCTCCGCCGCAGCTACAACTACGACGACGGACCGGACGACCGAGGGCTGCTGTTCTGCGCGTTCATGCGCGACCCCGCCCTGTTCACCCGTGTACAAAACCGCCTGGCCACCCGCGACGCGCTGATCCCCTTCATCGAACACCGGGCCTCGGCGGTGGCCTACGTGCTTCCGGGCATCAACCCGGGCGGAACCCTGGGCGAACAACTCTGGAGGTAACACCGGCTCCCCGTGCGGGCGTTCGGGGGTCGGATCCGGGTGGATCCCGGCGAGTCCCGGTGGACCCCGTCGAGCGAGTCGTCGCGGACAATGCCCTGGCCCCCGAACTCCTGTACCGGAAGGTCTCTTTCGTGCGCCCGAAACAAGCCGACGCCGTGTCCGCGGCTTCGCCGTTCAGGTCCTTCGCCGATCGGGTCCGGAGCCGTGAGGAGTGGAAGTTCTTCTCCGTGTTGCCCCGCGCGTCCCCGGGCATCACCGCCGCGTGGTGGGTGCTGATCGTGGCGCGGGGTGCACTGCCCGCCCTGTTCACGGTCACCGTCGCGGCGACGGTGACGGCCGTCGACCAGGACAGGTCGCCGCACGGGCCCTTGATCGCCGCGGGCCTGGTGTTCGTGACGGTGCAACTGCTGGGGCCCCTGCACGCCCAGGTGGGGGCCAACCTCGGTGAGCGGCTGTCCTGTTGGTTGCACGATCGACTGTTGGTCGCCACGACCGGACCGCCCGGCGTGACCCATCTGGAATCGCGGGAACTGACGGACCGGCTCACCGGCGCGCGTGATTTCGACCTGGGCATCGCCGGGCCTCCCATGCACCTGTCGCTGGGCATCATCGCCGGCGGGCTGGTGGAGGTGGTGGCCGGTCTCGGCCAGGCCGCCGTGCTCGCCGCCTACGCCTGGTGGGCCCCGCTGTTGGTGGGCGGGGCCTGGGCGTCGACGCACTGGCTGCTGCGCGAGAGCAGCGTCTGGGGGGATCGCGACGACGGTGAGGTCCTGGACGCCCGGCGGCAGGCCGAATACGCCTACCGGCAGGCCGTGGACTCGCCGGCGGCGAAGGAACTGCGGCTGTTCGGGCTGAGCGATTGGACGGTGGCCCGGTTCACCCGCAGTCGGCGACGGCTGGTCGACCTGCGGTGGCAGGCAACGCAGTTGCGGCGCAAACCGCTCGGCCGCACGATCCTCGTGCTGGTGGCGGCCAATGGCCTGCTGCTGTGGTCGTTGGCCCACGACGCGGTCGCCGGCAGTGTCGGCATCGGTGAAGTGGTCCTGTTCGCCCAGGCCACGGCGGGTGTGAGCACGCTGGCTTTCGGCGGTCTGAGCTGGGCGTTGCCGCCGGCCGCGCACTCGGTGGCGGCGGTGCTCGCATTGGAGACGGAGATGGCCGAGGCCGGGCGACTGACCACGGGCGAGCGGAGCGCGGACGCACTGCCGCGCACGGCCCTTCGTTTCCGGCAGGTCGGGTTCACCTACCCGGGGGCCGACCGGCCGGTGCTCGACGGGCTCGACCTGACCATCGAGGCGGGCACGTCGCTGGCGGTGGTCGGCCTGAACGGGGCGGGCAAGACCACGCTGGCCAAGCTGGTGTGCGGGCTGTACGAACCGACGCGCGGGGCCGTCGAGGCCGATGGCGTCGATCTGCGGGAGCTGGACGTGCGGTCGTGGCGGCGTCGGGTGACCGCGGTGTTCCAGGACTTCGTCCACTACGAGATGCCGCTGCGGGTGAACGTGGCGCCGCTGGGCGCCCCGGACGAGACGATCGAGGCGGCGTTGTTCGACGCGGGCGACGCCGGGGTCGCGGACTTGGACACGATCCTGGCCCGCGGGTACGACGACGGCACGGAGCTGTCCGGCGGCCAGTGGCAGCGGGTGGCGGTCGCGCGCGCGTTGTGCGCCGTGCGCCAGGGTGCGGCTGTCGTCGTCCTGGACGAGCCCACCGCCCAGTTGGACGTCAGGGGCGAGGCCGAGATCTTCGACCGCATCCTCGGGGCGACCCGCGGGTGCACCACGCTGTTGATCTCGCACCGCTTCTCCACCGTGCGGCACGCGGACCGCATCTGTGTGCTGGAGGCGGGCCGGGTCGCGGAACTGGGCACCCACGACGAACTCATGGCCCTGGTGGACGGGCGCTACCGCCGGATGTTCGACCTGCAGGCGTCCCGATTCGTCGCGGAGGAGCCCGATGTCGTCGGCTGACCGGTTGCCGTCCTCCGCGACGGCCCTGTTCCGTTCCCTGCGGATGGGCTACCGGGCCGGTCCCGGCCTGATCGTGGTGGCGTTCGCCGGCAGCGTCGCCGCCGCGGCCCCGGACGCGCTGTTCGCGGTGGGGCTGGCGGTGCTCGTCGACGGCGTGCTCGCCGGCGACGACGGTCGGGTCGCGTTCGCCGTGGTGTTCGTGGGCGTGCTGGCCACCGCCGACTGGCTGCTCAACGTTGTCGGCGACCGGGCCAACCGCCGCTTCGCGGACCGGGCCGCGGTGGTGGTCGAGTCGCATGTCGCTCGGTTGCAGTCCTCGATCGCCACGACCGAACACCACGAACGCACCGACCACCTGGACCGGTTGTCCGTGCTGCGCGATCACGCCGACGCGCTGAGCATGCTCTACCAACAGCTCTTCGCCGGCCTCGGCGCGCTGATCCGGCTGGCCTTCACCCTCGCGGTGTTGATCTCGGTCGATCCCAGGCTCGTCCTGCTCGGCGTCTTCGCCGTCCCGGGCGTGCTGGTCTCCCACTGGCGTTCCGGTGTGGAGAAGACCGCCGAGGAGGCCGGGGCCCGGCACGAGCGGCGGGCCCGGCACCTGTTCGTGCTGGGGACCTCGGCGGGCGCCGGGAAGGAACTGCGCGTCGCCGGTGTCCAGGACTGGTTGCGCGAGAGCCATCGACAGTCCTGGCGGCGGCGGTATGTGCCACTGGCCCGGGCGCGCTGGACCTCGGCGGCCTGGCAGGCCGCCGCCCAGGCCCTGTTCGGCGTGAGCTTCATCGCGGCCGTGGCGTACCTCGCCGAGGGAGGGGTCTCGGCGGCCGGCGACGTGACACTGGTGCTGGCAGCGGGCAGTCGTCTGTCGCACTACGTCGACCACACGGTCACCCAGACCCGGTTCTTCCGCGCCATCTGGCTCGACGTCTCGCGCCGCCTGGCCTGGCTGGAGGACTACGCCCGGGCGGCCCAGGCCGAGGCCGATCTGCCCGCGCCCGGGCGACTGACCGACGGCATCCGGTTCGAGGGGGTGTCCTTCCGGTACCCCGGAACCGAGCGGCTGGTCCTGGACCGAGTCACCCTCGACCTCCCGGCGGGGAAGACGATCGCCATCGTCGGGGAGAACGGGGCCGGCAAGTCGACCCTGGTCAAACTCCTGTGCGGCTTCCACGTGCCCACCGAGGGGCGCATCACGGTGGACGGCACGGACCTGCGCCGGATCCGTACGGCCGACTGGCGGGAGCGATTGGCCGGGGCCTTCCAGGACTTCTTCCGGTTCGAGTATCCGGTGCGGCAATCGGTGGGCGTGGGCGATCTGCCCAGGATCGAGGACTCGTCGGCCGTGCGAACGGCCGTCGATCGCGCGGGCGCCGACGACGTGGTGGCGAAGCTGGACCACGGCCTGGACACGCAGCTCGGGCCGACCTGGGAGCAGGGCACCGATCTCTCGCACGGTCAGTGGCAGAAGATCGCCCTCGCCCGCGGCTTCATGCGGGACGCTCCCGTGCTGCTGATCCTGGACGAACCGACGTCCGCGCTGGACGCCGAGACCGAGCACACGTTGTTCGAGCGATACGCGCAGGCGGCCCACGCCCCGGAGAATGCCTCGATCGGGCGGATCACCCTCCTGGTCTCGCACCGGTTCTCCACAGTGCGGATGGCCGACCTCATCGTGGTCCTGGACGGCACCCGGGTGGCCGAGCACGGCACACACGAGGAACTGCTCGCCCGGGGCGGCCCGTACGCCGAGCTGTACGGCATCCAGGAGTCGTCGTACCGCGCGGGATATCGCCTCGGTGGCGATCGGGGGGAGGACGCCTGACGGACCGGCCGAGGCCGCGCGGGTGACCACCACCCCGGCGCCGAACCGGAATCCGACACGCCCGGTTCGCTCGGGTTCACGGCAGGACGGCGACCGTCAGCGGGAGTCGGCCGACGGGCAGGCGGGTGGTGGCCCCGGTGGCGGTGTCGACCAGGGTGAGGCCGTCCCAGCCGCCGTCGCGGGTGAAGCCGCCGGAGACGTACGCGATGCGGCCGTCGCGGGACAGGGTGACGCTCTCGTGCGGGCCGTCGAGCGGGACGACCCGTTCGCTCCCGTCGGGGGCGCGGATGGTGAGCGATGGACCGGCGTCGACGTCGGAGTCGATCGGGCCGGTGGCGACGACGTAGAGGGTGCCGTCGGGGGCGACGGTGACGCCGTGCTGGTGGGCGTTGGCGGTCATCGGCTCGATGGTGACCCGGCCGGTCGCCGGGTCGACGACGGCGAGGCGCTCGCCCTCGAAGGGGAGCAGCAGGGCGCCGTCGACGGGGCGGACGGCGGTGTAGTGGGGCTTGAGCCACGAGCCGAGGCCGCCGCGGGTGCCGTACGGGGCGACCTCGATCCGCCGGGTGGCCCAGTCGGCGGTGGCGACGGTGGTGACGTCGAAGGAGTCGTGGTCGGTGACGTACACGTGGCGGCCGTCGGCGGAGACGTCCACGTCGAAGGGACGGCGGCCGACCGGGACGACCCGGGCGACCGTACGGCCGGCGGTGTCGACGACCTCCAGGAAGCCGTTGCCGCCGGGCACGTTGACGCCGACGTAGACCCGGGTGCCGTCGGGGGACAGGGCGATGCCCATGCCGCCGCCCCGGTACTCGCCGGTGGTGACGCGGCCGGTGCGGGTGGTGTACGGGATGAGCGCGGTGCGGGTACGGGTGCGGGTGTCGACGACGGCGACGCCCTCGGCGGTGGCCACCCACGCGGTGCCGTCGGGGGCGACGGCGAGCCCGTAGGGGGCGGTGCCGACGCGGACCGAGCCGAGGGCGGCGGCGGGGCCGGGGCGGGACGGGTCGACGAAGGTGACGGTGTCGGCGCCGAAGTCGGTGACGAGCAGGGTGGTGGACGGCGAACCCGGCACGGGCGCGACGGCCGGAGCCGAGGCCGCGAAGGGCGCGGCCGGGGCGGGCGACGGCGCCGGAGCGCGTGCGGGCGGGGACCCGGCGCAGCCGGCGAGCAGGACGGCGGCGAGCGCGGCGAGCACACCGGCGCGGCCGGCCGTGGCCCGGGCGTTCACGGTCGGTCCGGGCGGGAGTCGTCGGCCCGCACGGCCTCGGCGGCCCGCAGGGCGGCGGCGATCTCCCGGAAGCCGCGGCGTTCGGCGTGGACACGGGCGGTGACGTCGTCGCCGTCGGGCAGCAGGGGGTCGGCCCCGTGGGCGAGCAGGACGTCCACCACCTCGCGATGGGCGAGCCCGCCGTCGCCGAGGATCACGGCCTCCAGCAGGGCGGTCCAGCCGAGGTCGTTGACGTGGTCGACGTCGATGTCGGTCTCGGCGAGGACGGCGCGGACGTACTCGACGTGGCCGCGCTCGGCGGCCGGGATCACGGACACCCCGCCGAACCGGTTGCGCAGGGCGACGTCCGGCCGGCCGGGCAGCAGGGCACGCATCATCGGCACGCTGCCGGTGACCCCGGTGACCAGCCACGGACTGTCCAGCCGGGCGTCCTGGGCGTTGACGTCGGCCCCGGCCTCCACCAGCAGCGCGGCGACGGCGACCCGGTCGGCGAGGGCGGCGCGCAACAGCGGAGTGCGACCGGCGGCGTCCCGCGCCCCGAGGTCGGCACCGGCGGCCGACGCCGCGCGCACGGCGTCGAGGTCACCGCGGTCGACGGCATCCGACAGGGCCCGGTCGGCCGGGGTCAGGGGGCGGTCGGTCATCACGATCTCCTTCACGAGGCGGGACGGCAACCCCCATCCTGCGCCGCCACCCCCGCCCCGGCGTCGGCGCCCCGACCGGTCCGACGGCGACGAATGGTGGACGGCGAGATCATCCGATCGGCCGATCCCACGCCCACCCGCCACGCCGCCCGCGCCGAACAACCCCGGCCGCCCCGCTCGGCACACCGGCACGCCTCCACCACCCCACGCCCGGCCACCGCACCCCCGCCGAGGAGTTCGCCGCCCTGCTCGACGCGTTCCGCGACCACCCGTGCTGCGTCGCCGACTCCCGCATCGCCGACGGCGTGGACGCGGTCCGCACCGCCGCCCGCGACGAACCGAGCACGCCCGGTTGCTCGACCGGCCGACCCCGCCCGGCAGATGCCCCTGGTCGTCCAGGGGGAGCCATCGTCCGGGACGGTCACCGCACCGGCTGACCCGGGTCGGCGGGGTCCGCCGCGTCAACCCACCTTCGGGGTGGCCCGGACGCCGGCGTGCAGATAGGAGGAGCCGTCGGCGAGCCGGTAGAACGTCACCGGCATCCAGTCGCGCAGGCCGGGGAAGCGCGTCACGTACACGTCGCCTTCCACCTGACGCAGTTCGGATTCGATCACCGGCTCCTCCTGCCTGCCCATGGCGAGCCCGTTGGTGACGGTGGTTCGCATGGTGAGGGCGTCGTCCCGCCGGACGACCTCCATGCGGACCGCCTCGCGTTCGTACACGCCGAGGTGCTCGGCCACGTCGGCGGGCAGCGGGCCGGCGGCGGGCTCCAGCGGCGGGGGCATCGTCACACCGGCGAGGGAGTGGACGATCTCGCCGTACAGGTCGGCGTAAAGGGCCTTGCTGTCACCGCCGTTGGTGAGCAGGCACACGGCCAGGTCGGCGTCGGGGAGGATGCGCAGGAAGGCGGACTGGCCGAGGGTGGTGCCGTCGTGGCCGTACAGGCGATGCCCGTCCCAGCCCATGAGGATCCAGCCGAGGCCCCACGAGTCGCCCAGGGTGTGGCCGTTGGGCAGGTCTATCTGCTTCCTGCGCATCAGTTCGGCACTGTCGGCGGACAGGACGCGGGTGCCGTCGGCGGTGACGCCGTCGTTCAGGTGCAGTCGGGCGAAGGCCAGGACCTCACGCGGGGTCGAGCAGATCAGGCCGGCCGGACCGGCGCTGCGGACCAGGCCCCACTGCGGGACGCCCTTTTGCTCGTCGCCCCGGCCGAAGTGCCCGGTCGCGGTACGAAAGCGCAGCGCGTCCTCGGGCAGGGTGACGGTGTGGGTGAGGCCGAGCGGCTCGTACAGGCGCTTGCGCATCGCCTGGTCCCATCCGTCGCCGGTGAGTCGTTCGATGATGCGGCCGATCAGGTTGAACCCGGAGTTGCAGTACGACATGGTGGCGCCCAGCGGGTGGTTCACGCCGACCTCGGCGAGTCGTTCGGTGTACTTCTCCAGGCAGTCGTCGCCGCGGCCGGTGTCGACGAAGAAGTCGCCGTCGATGCCGCTCGTGTGACTCAGCAGGTGCCGCAGCGTGACGCGCCGGGTGAGATCGGGGTCGCTCAGGCGCAGTTCGGGCAGCACCTCGACGACCGGCCGGTCCAGACTCAGGAGACCTTCGTCGACCAGGCCCATCGCCACGGTCGCGGTCCACACCTTGGTGATCGAGCCGATCTGGAAGAGCGTGTCGGTGGTCGCCTCGATCCTTGCGTCGAGGTTGGCGAATCCGGTGACGGCCTCGATGACGGTCTCGCCGTGCGAGATGCCCAGGCCGGCACCCGGCACGCCGTGTCGGGCGGCGGCCTCGTCGAGGAGGGCCTGCCAGTGGGCGGCGTCGAGGGGGCTCGCGGGGGTGGTCCGGTCGGTCATGCGGATCTCCTGGGTCGTGGCGGGTGGTGTCGCATCGCCGGGGTCGATCGGGAAGTGGTGGGCGGTCGTGGGGGATCGGTTCAGCCCTCGATGCCGGCCGGGTCCCGGGCGTCCGTGCCGACCGGGTGCCAGCAGGCGACCCGGCGCGCGGCGTCGATCCGCTCCAGCACCGGCTCGTCCGTGCGGCAGCGGTCGGTTGCCCGTTCGCAGCGCGGCGCGAAGGGGCAACCGGGGGTGTCCTCGCCGGGACCCGGCGGGCGTCCGGCGATGGTGACGAGCGGCAGCCCGCGGTCGGTCGTCATGTCGGGCACGGCACCGATCAGGGCACGGGTGTACGGATGCGCGGTGCCGGTCACCAGGTCACCCGTCGGTAGCTCCTCGACGACCCGCCCGGCGTACATCACCAATACGCGCTCACAGACCTGGGACACGACGGCGATGTCGTGCGAGATCATCAGCACGGCCGCACCCGACTTCTCGCGTACGTCCCGCAACACGGCGAGCACCTGCGCCTGCACCGTCACGTCGAGCGCGGTGGTGGGTTCGTCGGCGATGACGAGTCGGGGCTCGCCCATCAGGCCCATGGCGATCATCGTGCGCTGCCGCATGCCTCCGGAGAACTCGCTCGGGCGCATGCCCGATCGCCGCTCGGGGTCGGGGATGCGCACCGCGCGCAACCGGTCCACGGCCCGCTCCGTGGCCTGGGTCCGGTTGTGGCCGAGGTGCACCTCGGCGACTTCGGACAGTTGCCTGCCGATCGTCATCGCCGGGTTGAGCGAGGCCATCGGGTCCTGGAAGACCATCGAGATCGACGTGCCGAGCCTGGCCCGGGCCGTCGGGTCGACACCGTCGAAGGTGATCGATCGTGCGGTGACCCGCGCCGGGTAGGGGACCAGGCCCGCCACGGCGAGCGCGGTCAGGCTCTTGCCCGAGCCCGACTCCCCGACGATGCCGACCGCCTCACCGGGTGCGATCGACAACGACACGTCGCGCACCGCGAGATGGCCGCCGGGGAAGGAGATCCGCAGCCGGTCGACCTCCAGCAGCGCGGCGGGGCCGGTCCGGTCCTCGCCCGCGGGGTGGCCGGCGGCCGGGTCGTGCGCGGTGTCCGACGGCATCGCCGGAGCTTCGTCGGCGGCGGTCCGGAGCCCGCGCCGCCCACTGGCCTGCGACACCAACTCGCCCACCAGGTTGAACGCGAGCCCGGTCAGCACGATCGCCACCGCCGGTCCCACCGCCGACTCCGGGTGCAGGTAGACGCGGTTGAGCTGCTCGTTGAGCAGTCGGCCCCAGTCGTAGTCCGGCGGCTGCACGCCCATGCCGAGGAACGACAGGCCGGAGAAGGCGAGGAGGATGCCCGCGCCGGCCTGGAAGACGAACAGCGCGACCGGCTCGGCGATGTTGGGCAGGATGTGCCGCACGATCAGCCGGAAGCGACCCACCCCGAGGATGCGCGCCGCGGCCACGTAGTCGGAACCCGCCACCGAGGCCGCCAGGTTCTGGACGAGTCGGGCGAAGGTCGGCACGATGCCGATGCCGATCGCCAGTACCGCGCCGTGCGTGCCCACGCCGAAGACGACGGCGAGGAAGAGCACGAACAGCAGTGTGGGGAAGGCGATGAGCAGGTTGACCAGGGCGGTGACCAGGCGGGCGGCGCGCGGGCCCAGGACGGTCGGCAGGGCGCCGAGCACGAACCCGCCTACGGTGCCGATCGCGGTGGCGACGAGGGTCAGTTCGAGGGTGAGGCGGGTCGCCACGACCATCCGCGCGGCGATGTCCCGGCCCAGGGCATCGGTGCCGAACCAGTGCTCGGCGCTGCCGCCCCGCCCGATCGCGGTGGTGTCGACGCGGTCGGCGGTGTCCTGCCAGAAGATCGGCCCGATGATCGCGACGGTCAGCAGGACGAGCACGGCGAACATCGTGACGATGCCCAGCGGTGTCCGCAGGGTGCGGCGCAGGCGTTGGGTGAACGACATGATCAGCTCTCCCGGATCGTGGAGTTCGGGTCGGCGACGGCGACGAGGACGTCGACCAGGAAGTTGATCAGCAGCGCGATCGTGCCGTAGACGAGGACGACCCCCTGGACCAGCGCATAGTCCTTCTGGGTGATCGCCTGGACCATCGTCATGCCCAGGCCCGGCCACGCGAAGACGTTCTCCACCAGGACCGTCCCGGTCAGCAGCCCGGCGAGCATCAGCCCGCCGAGGGTGAGCGATGAGGTCAACAGGTTCGGCAGCGCGTGCCGGAGATAGAGGATCCGGGTGGGCAGCCGCTTGGCGCGGGCGGTACGCATGTAGTCCTCGTCGAGCACGCGCAGCGTCTCGACCCGCACTATGCGCGACAGCGCGGCCACCGGGCCGATGGCGAGCGCCAGTACCGGCAACACGTACGACGTGGGCCCCTCCTTCAGGGCCACCGGGAACCAGTCGAGCTGGACCCCGAAGAGCGCGACGAGGCCCACCGCGATCAGGAACTCCGGGAAGACGGCCACCATTCCGGTGCTGCCGACGAAGGTAAGTTCGAGGCGTCGGCGGCGGCCGTGGCGGGTGAGGATCCCGGCCGCCATGCCGAGCGGGATGGCCACGACGATGGTGGTGGCGAACGCGATCGCGGCGATCTGCATGGTCGAGGGCAGCCGGTCGGCGATGACGTCGGCGACCGGCATTTGTGTGCCGATCGACTCGCCGAGGTCGCCCTGGAAGAGTCTGGTGAGGAAGTGCAGGAACTGGTTCGGCAGGGACCGGTCCAGGCCGAGCGCGTGCTCGCGTGCCTCGACCAGCTCGGGCGAGGCCGACAGGCCCAGCGCGGCGCGTACCGGGTCGCCCGGCACCAGGTGGATCATCGCGAACGACGCGGTGACCAAAAGGGCGAGGGACGTCATCAGTCGGCCGACACGGCGGATCGTGAACGTCACCCACGGGTTGCGCCGGGCATCGGCGAAGCGGGCGGTCGCGGTGCTCATCGTGCGGTCCTTCTCGACGGTGTCGGTGGGCCGTCGACTCCGGCGAGGTCGCACGTGACGTCGACGTACCGTGCGAGCACGGACTCGGGAGCGTTGCGGTCGGCGATGTCCGGCACCGCGATCCGGGTGGTGTGTGTCATGGGGATTCCTTGCTGGAGGTGGACCGGCCTCGCCGGGACACGGCGGCCCGGGGCCTGGGCGCGCGGTGTCGTCCCGGCGCTACATGGGCGGGTGCGGAGGTCGGGATTCGGGCGTCGGCCGGTGCCGGCCCGCCGGCGGTGGTCGGGCAACCGCCCCATCCGGCACGGCGGATGACGATGCCGTGGCTCGACGGCCCTTCGATCGCCCGACGAGCGGGCCCCGATCGGTGCGCGGGCGCGGTCTTCCACACGAGCCACGCGAGGGCAGGTGACGGCACGCGCGAGCGTGCGCCGACGGATCGTCAGTTCTTGCGCAGCGCCGTGGGGACGATGGCCCCTCGGTCGAGGCGGAAGGTGACGCCCTTGCCGAACATGGTCACCCGGGTGTCCACGAAGGGCACGACGTCGACGCGCTTGAACAGCGCGACCTCGGCGGCGCTCCAGTCCGCGCAGCCGGCCGCGTCCGGCTTGACGCGCGCGGCGGCGACCAGGCGCTGGTGGTCGGGATTGTCCGTCCCGCCGAAGTTCATGCCCGCCGGCGGCCGGGGGCCACTGAAGAACGGTACGAGCTGGTCGGGCAGGGCCGCGGTGATCGGCGGCCACGAGACGTCCCAGGCGTCGCCGCCCAGGGTCGAGGCGAGCGTGGTGGCGGTGAACGTGGTCACGGCGACCTTCACGCCGAGCGCCTTCCACTGTTGGACCGCCAACTCCGCTGCGGCGGTGGTCTGTTCACCGCCGCCCGAGTAGGTGAAGCGGATTTCCAGGGCCCGGCCGTCCTTGGTCCAGCCGTTGCCGGACTTCGTCCAGCCGGCAGCGGTCAACTCGGCTGCGGCCTGCGCGAGATCGTGTGCCGGCAGGTTGCCGGCGATGTTGTCGCCGGGGCACATCCTGGGTTCGACGAGTCCGAGCCCCTTGGACGGGGTGCCCTCGCCGCCGGTGGCGACGCTGCCCAGTTGGCGGAGATCGAGGGCCTGGACCAGGGCCCGCCGCACACGCTCGTCGGCGGTCGGGTGCCCGGGGGTCTCGGCGAAGATGAACTGCCCGAGCAACGCGTTCACGCTCTGCGGCTTCAGGCCGGAACCCTCCAGGCGTTGCCGGTCGGGGCCGATCACCTGCGCGATGTCGAGCCGGCCGGACAGGAGCAGGTTGGCCGCGGTCGTCTCGCTGGAGACGACCTTGAAGATCACCTTCTTCGGGGACTGCTCGTTGCTCGCACCGCCGGGGCCCCACGTGTAGCCCTTGCGCTTGACGTAGGTGTAGTGGTCGCCCGGCACGACCTCGGAGAGCACGTAGGGGCCGGTGCCGTCCGAGGCACGGGCGAGGGTGCCCGGCGCCTTCAGGCCCTTGGGACACGCGATGGCGACCATCGAGGCCATCCGCAGCAACATCGGCGCGGGGTCCTGCGTGGTCAGGGTCACCGTGCGGGTGGTGTCGTCGCCGCTCGCGGTCGTGCTCCGGGGCACGGTCAAGCCCAGCAATGGCGACTGGTTCTTCGGGTCGGCGATGTGGTTGAACTCATTCGCGACATCGGACGCCTTCAGCGGTGTGCCGTCGCCGCACGTCACATCCTCGCGCAGGCCGAAGCCGACCCGGTTGGCGCCGTCGACCTGCCAGGACCGCGCCAGCCCGGGGACCACCTGCCCGTCGGCCGCGATGTTCACCAGCGCGTCGTACGCGAACACGTTCATCACGCCCGCGGCCGAGCCCGCGGTCCCCAACGGATCGAGGGTGCCCGGGTCGGACGCCAAGCCGATGGTCACGGTGCCGCCGTCGGCCCCGGGTCCGCTGCCGCCGCCGCTGCCGCCACCGCCGCACGCCGCGGCGGTCAGACAGACCGTGGCGGTGATCGCCACCATCCTGGACGTGGTTCTGGTGGGCGGTCGGGTCGACTGCGCGGATATCGGATCGAACGTGGTCATCCTGCGGGACCTCCTGGGCGGCCGACGGCGCAACGCCGTCGACGGGGGAATGGTGATGGGGGACGCGAGTGGTTCGGCGGGCGGGATCCCGCGTGCGTGCGGCGGGTGTCGGTCCCGGAAGTGGCCCGGGACCCCTGGCCGATGGCAGTGCTACCGAGCCGCGCGGAGCAGATCGTCGATGGCCTGGAGAACGGCATCCGCGCGTTCCTCGTGCAGCCAGACGTGGCCCGCGTCGTCGAGGATCCGGTGCTCGCCGTTGCGGACCGAACCGGCCAACTCCGCGTGCAGCACGGCCTTGACCTCGCTGCACCGGCGGAGCGTTTCGGCGGGCCAGAGCTCGGCCTCGCCCGCCTCCTCCGCCAGCGCGGTGAGCACGATCAAGGGCACATCCGGAAGGCCCGGACCGCTCCGCAGTTCGTCGGCGACCTCGCCGTCGAGGTTCCACGCCTCGTCGATGCTGGTCCGCCACGCGCCGATGTGGTGGTCGATCAGTGGTTCGCGAACGGACTCCGGCCACCTGCCCGAGATCGGGGCGAGCTGATCGACGGCGTGGCGGAGTTGTTCCGGTGTCGGGTCCGGCGGTTCCTGCCGCAGCTGCGCCATCTGCCGGCGCATCCGCTCCCCGTATTCCCGCACTTCCTCGGGCACGTGGGCGAGAAAGTCCTCGTGGGAGGGGTCCAGCAGGAGCAGGCCCGCCACCTGCGCGGGGAAGCGCTGCGCGAATACGCGGGCGTAGGCCCCGCCCAGCGAGTGGCCCACCAGCACGTAGGGGGCGGGTACCTCCGCGGCGTGCAGCAGGTCGTGCAGTTCGTCCGTGACCTCGGCGGCGGAGCGCGGCAGTTCGGCCGAGTCGCTCCAACCGGTGCCGGCGCGGTCGTAGAGCACGCAGGTGGTCCGCTCGGCCGTCCGGTCGTGAATGTTGAGGTAGTCCAGACCGACCATCCCGCCCCCCGGGAGGAACACCACGGCCGGACCCCCGGAGCCGGAGCGATGCAGCATCAGCCGTCGGCCACCGGCGGTGTACCGACGCCCCAGCGGGGGCTGGGAGAGCGCGGCGCGAGGGCGAATTGCTTGCGGTGAGTCGGACATGCTTCGCATCCTCACTGTTCTCAGTTTTGAGAAAGGTATAGGCGGTGGCATTGTCTTGTCCATGGACACGGTCGACCTGTTTCTGCATCCCGCGCGGATGCGCATCGTGCATGCCATGTATGACGGGCGGGCGCGAACGACCTCCGACCTGTGCGCCCTGCTGCCGGACGTGTCGAAGGCCACCGTCTACCGGCACGTCGGCCTACTGGTTGCCGGCGGCATCCTCGCGGTGGAGGGCGAGGAGCGGATTCGCGGCGCGGTCGAGCGCCGGTACACGTTGTGCCGTGGCAAGACGGTGATCGACGCCGACACGGCCGCGTCGATGACGACCGATGACTACCGCCGGACCTTCGCGGTGGCCATGGCGACGCTGCAGGCGGAGTTCAATGTCTACCTCGATCGTGAGGGCGCGGACCCCATTCGCGACCTGATCAGCCTGCGCCAGCACGCGCTGTGGCTCAGCCGGGAGGAACTGCTCCGGATGATCGACGGTTTGCGCGACGTGCTGATGGCCCAGGCCGAGAACGAGCCCTCGCCGGAACGCTCGCGCCACCTGCTCAGCCTGACCCTGTTCCCCGGCGAGCCGCCACCCCCGCAGGCGTCGGGCGCGTAGCGTCGGAACCGGCGGACGGCCCGGCCGGTTCGCTCTCCCGCCGCGGCGGCGGAGAGGCAAGGGACGACTGGGAAGCTGTCCGTCATGACGGACGGGGCAAGTGGGGTCGAGGGTAGGCCGGTTCGCCCGGGCAAGTACTCGCGGGTCGAGCGCGAGAGACGGTTCCTGGCGGCCGGCCCCCCGGACCCGTCGGCGGTGACCGCCATTCGTGCCATCACCGACCGGTACGTGCACGGCACTCGGTTGCGGCTGCGGCGAGTGCACTTCGGGGACGGTCGCCGCGAGTTCAAGCTCACCCAGAAGATCCCCGTCCGTCGGCCCGGCGCCGTCCAGGGCCTGATCACGAACACGTATCTGTCGCCCGCCGAGTACGACGTGCTCGCCGCGCTGCCGGCCGCGGTGTTGTGCAAGACGCGTTTCGCCGTGCCCCCCTTGGGCGTCGATGTCTTCGAGGGCCGGCTTCGGGGCCTGGTGCTCGCGGAAGCCGAGTTCGGCACCGACGAGGAGGCGCGGTCGTTCGCGCCGCCCGGCGAATGCGTGGCGGAGGTCACCCACGACGTGCGTTTCACGGGCGGGCGCCTGGTCCGAGCCTCCCGCGACGAGTTGCTCCGGTGGTTGGCCGAGTACGGGATCCGTCCGGAAGGCTGACGTCGGCTGTGAAGCGGCGCCGTCGACGCCTCGCATGACAGCAGGGCGCGCCGGCGCGATCGGCGCGCGCCACCCGGGTTCGGGGGCACGACACGTGGATGGAGCAACTCGCCGCGTCGATCCGATGAGGGACTCGCGGCATGGTCTATATGTAACAGTATGTGATCATCCGGCCGCATTGGGTGGTTGTGAATCGTCGTCCCATCCGATGCGTGGAGCCGCACACATGCCGTCGACCGCCACGCATCCGAGCCCGCTCACGCCGGTGCGGCCCGCGTCGACGGCTCTCCTCGCGTTCATTCGCGGCTTCGGGCAGGTGGACCTGCAACCCGCCGTCGCCACCGGAGTCCTGTTCCTGGCCGCCCTGTGGGTCGCGGACTGGACGGTAGGGCTGTTCGCGGTCATCGGCACCGCCGTCTCGACCGCGACCGCCGCGGTCCTTGGCGTCGATCGCGGCGCCATCGCCCAGGGCCTGCACGGCTATTCGGGCTGTCTGACCGGCATCGCGCTGGTGACCTACCTGGGCAACCATCCCTCGACCTACCTCCTCGCCGTACTCGGCGCGATCCTCTGCCCGCTGCTCGGGGCGGCCCTGACGACGCTGCTCGGCCCGTACGGACTGACGCCGCTCACCGCGCCCTTTTGTCTCGTGTCCGGCGTGATGGTGCTCGGCGCACCGTCCTTCGATCGCATCTGGCACGGTTCGCCGGCCGCGCTCGCCGACACCACGGCGCGCGTCGACGTGCTGACCTGGGGCGACATCCGGCGGGCGTTCTTTTCGAACGTCTCGCAGATCTTCCTGGTCCAGGAGTGGCAGGTCGGCCTGATCATGCTGCTGGGACTGACCTTCGCGGGTCTGCGGGTGGTGGGATTCGCGGCCCTCGGCAGCATGGTCGGCATCCTCACCGCATGGGCGCTGGGAGCGCCGAACACGCTGATCGCCCAGGGCATCTACGGATACAACGCGGTCCTGGTCGCGATCGCGGTGGGTGCGGTCCTGCTGGCCGGGACCGTCCCGAACGGCCTGTACGCGCTCTTCGGCGCCGCCGCGGCCACCGGCCTGACCGCCGCGCTCACCACGCTGTTCAAGACCTTCGGCGGCCACACCTTCACGTGGCCCTTCATCCTCACCACGTGGGTGCTGATGGCGGCCGTGCCCGGGCTTCCCCGGCTTCGGCCCGCGCGTGCGCCCGCGCCTTCGGGCGATCCCGTCGCCGTCCCCGGCCCATCCCCCCTTCCGGAAAGGCACCCGCGATGAATCTGGCCCCTCGCGAGATCGACAAACTGCTCGTCTACGTCGTCGCCGATCTCGCCCGCAAACGACGCGAGCGCGGACTGCGGCTCAATTACGCGGAGTCCGTCGCGCTGATCACCGAGGCGATCCTGGAGGGCGCCCGCGACGGCAAGACCGTGGCCGACTGCATGGAACTGGGTCGGCACATCGTCGGCAAGAACGTCGCGATGCCGGGCGTACGCGAGATGCTCCCACTTCTACAGGTCGAGGCCACGTTCGTGGACGGCACCAAGCTGGTCTCGTGCCACGACCCCATCGGCGGTTGAGCCGGTGGCCGGCTCGGACCGGGTCGTCGCGGTGTGCGGGCACGAGGCCGACGCCGGCCGTGCGTTGCGCGCGATCCTGCCGCCCGGCGTGGACGCGGTGGCCGGTGGGCGCGCGCTGTATCGCCGCGTGAGCGAACTCGTGCGCGAGGGCGCGCGGGTGTGCGTGGTGCCGATGACCCTCGGACGTCAACCCGGCCTGGCCGCGGACGCCGCGCGCACGCTGCGCTCGCTCGCTCCCGGCCGCGGTGCGCGCGTCGTGTTGGCCGAGCCGTTCGCGACCTGTGTGCACCTCGTCGGGTGGCTGCGGGCGGCGGCCCGGCGCGCCCCCGCAGACGCGGCGCTGTTGATCACCGCGCCCGGCGGCGATCCGTACGAGGACGCCGAGTTGGCGCGCGTGGCCAGTCTGGTCCGGTGCCACGGCGGGCATCGCGTCGTCGAGGTCTCCTTCGTCGGCGGTGATCCCGATCCGGTCGAGGGGCTGCGTCGCTGTCGTCTGCTGGGCGCCGAGCGGGTGGCGGTGCTGCTGGCCGCCTTCGCCGCGCCGGACGTCGCGGCGATCCCGCGCGCGGTGTCGACGGGTCCGCTGCTTTCGCCGGCCGCGCTGGCGGAGGTGCTCGCGGCGCGCGTGGCCACCGCGTGGGCCCGGTACGACGCCGGCGACGCGGGCCTGACCGGCGCCCCGCTCGCCGATCACGACCACGGCCTCGCGCACAGCCACCGGCCCGGGCCCGGGCCCGACGGTCGCGGCGGTGACCACGACCACCCGTCCGCTCAAGGGCACGACCACCGCGTCCACCGCCACTTCCACCCCCACCCGGACCCGACCGCGCCGGTCGCCGGAGCCGCCCCGTCCCCGCCACCGGGCGCGGAGTTCCCGTTGCCCGCCGACACCAGGAGTACCGCATGAAACCCCGCCCGAGATACCTGTACGCCGACGACCCGATCGAGATCAACGCCGGTCGTCGCACGCTGAAGGTCACCGTGCGCAACACCGGCGATCGTGCCGTGCAGATCGGTTCGCACTACCACTTCTTCGAGGTCAACTCGGCGCTGTCCTTCGACCGAGGCCAAACCCTGGGCATGCACCTGAACATCGCCGCCGGTACGTCGATTCGGCTCGAACCCGGCGGCACCCGCGAGGTGGAACTGTGCGAGTACGCGGGCACCGGTCGCATCGTCGGCTTCAGCGGACTGCTCAACGGCAGCCTCGCGTCCCACCCGGTGCGGGTGGAGGCGGTGCGCAGGGCGATCGAGCTGGGCTTCGAAGGCGCCGAGGGTGTGGCGTCCCCGAAGAAGTCCGCCCCCGTCGACTCCGCTGCCGCGAAGACCCGTGCCGCGAAGCCCGGAGCCGGGCGCAAGGCTCCCGCGGCCGGCCGCAAGGCTCCCGCCGCCAAGAAGAAGAAGGGTTCCTGACCGATGCCCATCCTGACACGCAAACAGTACGCGGACCTGTTCGGCCCGACCGTGGGCGACCGCTTCCACCTCGCGGACACCAATCTGCTGGTCGAGGTGGAAAAGGACTTCAGCGAGGGCCAGTACGGCGACGAAGTCGTCTACGGCGGTGGCAAGTCCTTCCGCGACGGCATGTCCGCCGACCCGCAGGCCACCTCCGCCCAGGGCGCCCTGGACACGGTGATCACCAACGTCGTGCTGATCGACCCGATCGCGGGCATCGTCAAGTGCGACATCGGCATCAGAAACGGCATGATCGCCGGCATCGGCAAGTCCGGCAATCCGCAGACCCAGGACCGGGTCGACCCGAACCTGGTGATCGGCCCGGGCACCGAGGCCATCTCCGGCGAGCACCTGATCGCCACCCCCGGCGCGATCGACACCCACGTGCACCTGATCGCGCCGCAGCAGGCGGAGAACGCGCTGAGCAACGGCATCACCACCCTGATCGGCGGCGGCACCGGACCCACCGACGGCACCAACGGCACCACGTGCACACCGGGGCCGTACAACATCTCCCGCTTCCTCCAGGCGGTCGAGGACTGGCCGGTCAACGTCGGCATCCTCGGCAAGGGCAACGGCAGCCTGCCCGAGGCACTGAACGAGCAGATCGAGGCGGGCGCGTGCGGCCTGAAGGTGCACGAGGACTGGGGCGCGACCCCGGCCGTCGTGCGCAACTCCCTTGAAGTGGCCGACCGTTACGACGTGCAGGTCTCCATCCACACCGACACCCTCAACGAGGGTGGGTTCTTCGAGGACACCCGTTCGGCGATCGACGGCCGCACCATCCACACCTTCCACAGCGAGGGCGCGGGCGGCGGCCACGCCCCCGACATCATCCGGGTCGCCGGCGAGTCGAACGTACTGCCCGCGTCGACCAACCCGACGCTGCCGTACACCCGCAACTCGGTGGACGAACTCCTGGACATGGTGATGGTCTGCCACCACCTGAGCCACGAGATCCCCGAGGACGTCGCCTTCGCCGACAGCCGGGTGCGGGCCGAGACGATCGCGGCCGAGACCGTGCTGCACGACCTCGGGGTGATCAGCATCATCGCGTCCGACTCGCAGGCCATGGGCCGGGTCGGCGAATCGGTCACCCGCGCCTTCCAGATCGCCCACCACTGCAAGGACCAGCGCGGCAAACTGGCGGGCGACAGCGAGCGCAACGACAACCGGCGCGTGTTGCGGTACCTGGCCAAGGTCACCATCAACCCGGCCATCGCCACCGGCATCTCCGATCACGTCGGGTCGATCGAGAAGGGCAAACTCGCCGACATCGTGCTGTGGCCGATGCACTCCTTCGGCGCCAAGCCCAAGATGGTGATCAAGGGCGGCATCGTCTCGTGGGCCCGGATGGGCGACCCCAACGCGTCCCTGCCGACCCCGCAACCGGTGTACTACCGGCCGATGTTCGGCCGGCTCGGTCGCGCCCTGCAGGCCACCCACGTCACCTTCATGTCGAACGCGGCCATCGACAACGAGGTGCCGCAGCGGCTCGACCTCAAGCGGCAGATCAAACCGGTGTGCCGCACCCGCACCATCGGCAAGCACAACATGATCCGCAACGACGCCCTGCCACACATCGAGGTGGACCCCGAGACCTACCGGGTCACCCTCGACGGCGAGGTCGCCTCCATCGCGCCGGCGGCCGAACTGCCGTTGAATCAACTCTTCTTCCTGGCCTAGAGCGGATGTACACGGAGCAGGAGGGCGCGGCGGAGGGAAGCGCCCCACCCGCCGAGGCGCCCGGCCACGCGGGCCGCGGTCTCGATCCCCTGTTGGTGATCCTGCAACTGACCGACTCCGCGTTCCCGAGCGGCTTCTACACGCTCTCGCACAGCCTGGAGGGCTTCGCACAGGCCAAGGCCGTGGACCCGGACTCGCTGCCGGCACTGCTCGAGGACCTGCTGCGACACGGCGTCGGGCCCACGGACGCCACCGCCCTCGCGCTCGCGCACCGGGCCGCGGCGGCCGGGAACCGTGCGGACGTGATCGACGTCGACGAGCACCTGTACGCGACCAAGCTCAGCCGCGAGATGCGCCTGGCCTCGACCCGGACCGGGCGCCAACTCCTGGACCTGGCACAAGAGATCTTCGATCGACCGCAGATCGCCGACTACCACCGAGCGGTCACCGCCCGCGAGGCGATCGGAACCCAGGCCGTGGTCACCGGTGTCGTCTACGCCGCCACCGGGGTGGCGGTGCGGGCAGCCGTGGCCGCCGACCTGTTCGCGTACTGCGTCAGCTTCGCGGGCGCGGCGCTGCGCCTGCGGCTGACCGATCACCGCAGCACCCAGGCGCTGTTGCGGCACGTCGCGCCGGTGATCGAGGAGACCACCGAGCAGGCGCTGCGGCGCGACCGGGCCGATCTCGGGGCGAGCGTGTTCGCCTGCGACGTCATGTCCGGCCGGCACGAACGGGCCGAGGCACGCCTGTTCGCCAGTTGAGCAGCGCCCCCCGGCAGCACACCATCCCATCGCGAGAAGGGCACCACATGGACGACAACGTCTTTCGGATCGGCATCGGCGGCCCGGTCGGCTCGGGCAAGACCGCGCTGATCGAGGCACTGGTCCCGCTGATGATCGCGCGCGGCAACCACCCCGCGGTGATCACCAACGACATCTACACCCAGGAGGACGCCCAGCACGTGCGCCGCACCCTGGACGGCATCCTCGAACCGGGCAGGATCGTCGGGGTCGAGACCGGCGCCTGCCCGCACACCGCCGTGCGCGACGACCCGACGATGAACCTCGCGGCCGGCGCCGAGATGCTGGAGCGATTCCCCGACGTCGACACGCTGCTGTACGAGAGCGGCGGCGACAACCTCACCCTCACCTTCAGTCCGGCACTCGCCGACCTGTTCGTCTTCGTCCTCGACACCGCCGAGGGGGAGAAGATGCCGCGCAAACGCGGGCCCGGCATCACCGAATCCGACCTGCTGGTGATCAACAAGGTGGACATCGCACAGTACGTGCGCACCGACGTCGCGGTGATGGAGTCCGATGCGATTCGGGTCCGCGACGGCGCCCCCGTGATCCTCACCGACTGTCTCGGCGGTCGGGGCGTGCAGGACGTCGCCGACTTCCTGGAAGCGCGCCGCAAGGTACTGATCTGACGTGCGCACGGCACTCGACCGACTCGCGCCCCGGTACTACGAGACGCCCCGGGTGCCGGGCCCGATCGCGGCACTGGCGTCGGTTCCGGACACCCTGCCGGTCGGCTCGCCCGCCAAGGTCGGCATCCTCGACCTGGGCTTCGCGGTCCGCTCCGGGCGGACCGAACTGGTCGAGCGCTACCAGAAGTCGCCGCTGCAACTGATGCGACCGATGTGGTTCGACCCGCATCTGACCGACATGGCCTACGTGTTCGTGATGTCCACCGGCGGCGGCGTGGCCCAGGCCGACCGCTACCGGATGGACTTCGACTGCGGACCCGACACCAGGGTGCATGTGACGACCCAGTCGGCGACCAAGGTCTACCGGATGGAACACGACTACGCGACCCAGCGCGTGCACCTCACCGCGCGGGCCGGATCCTACGTCGAATATCTGCCCGACCCGATCATCCCCTTCGCGGACAGCCGCTTCTACCAACACACCGACGTCGTCGTCGAACCGGGCGCCACGGTGCTCCTGAGCGAGACGATCACCGCCGGCCGGCTGGCCCGGGGCGAACGGCACGCCTACCGCACCCTCGCCGGCGATCTGCGGATGCGCCGCCCCGACGGCCGATTGCTGGTGGTCGACACGCTGCGCCTGGAACCCGGTACGGCCGGTGTGCTCGGCCCCGGGGTCTTCGCCGGGCACGACCTCGTCCACACGCTGCACGTGGTCACCGATCGGGTGCCCCCCGAACGCATCGCGGACGCCCTGCACACCGCGTTGGCCGGCCAAGACCTGCGTTTCGGCGTCAGCACTCTGCCGCACGACTGCGGCGCGTGGCTGCGCCTGCTCGACCACTGCCCGATGCGCGTCGAAGCGGCCCGACTCGCCTCCTGGGACGCGGCCCGACGACTCCTGACCGGCGGACCCGCGCCGGACCTGCGCAAGTCCTGACCAAGAGGATTCCCATGTCGATCGACACCGCCCTCGCTCCGATGCCGGCCGGTTACGACTCCGGCGACACCGCGTGGTTGCTCGCCTCCACCGCGATGGTCCTGCTGATGACGCCGGGTCTGGCGTTCTTCTACGGCGGCATGGTGCGCACCAGGCACGTCCTGATGATGGTGAAGATGAGCTTCGCCGCGCTGTGCTTCGGCAGCATCCTGTGGTTCGCCGTCGGCTACTCCCTGGCGTTCGGGCCGGACGTCGGCGGTGCGGGGCTGATCGGCGATCTGGACCACTCGTTCATGCGCGGGATCGAGTTCAACACGCTCACCGGTCGAATCCCGACCTATGTGTACAGCACCTTCCAGATGGGCTTCGCGATCGTCACCGTCGCGCTGATCAGCGGGTCGATCGCGGACCGGGCCACGATGAAGGGTTGGCTCGTCTTCGTGGCCGTCTGGCTGCTGATCGTGTATGTGCCCGTCGCGCACTGGGTGTTCGACCCCGACGGGTGGATCGTCGAGCATCTGGGTGCGGTGGACTTCGCGGGTGGCCTGCCGGTCGAACTCAACTCCGGCGTGTCGGGCCTGGCGGTCACGTTGGCCCTGCGCACCCCGGCCGACCTCGCCCGTCGGGAGGAGCGTCCCAACAACATTCCGCTCGTGGTGATCGGCGTGGGCCTGTTGTGGTTCGGCTGGTTCGGCTTCAACGCCGGTTCGGCCCTCGGCGCACAGGGCACGGCCGCGACGGCGTTCCTGAACACGCAATTGGGTGCGGCCGGTGCGATGGTGACCTGGCCGCTGGTGGAGAAGTGGCGCACCGGGCGGGTCAGCACGGTCGGCGTGGTGTCCTCGGCGGTCGCGGGCATGGTCGCCATCACTCCGGCGTGCGGTGAGATCGATCCCTTCGCCGCCTTGATCACCGGCCTGGTCACCGGCTTCGTCTGCGCGTTCGCGATCACCTGGAAGTATCGCGTCGGCGTGGACGACACCCTGGACGTGGTGGGCGTGCACGGGGTCGGCGGCCTGATCGGCCTGATCATGGTCGGCCTGTTCGCGACCGCCCGGATCAGCGGCCACGAGGGCCTGTTCTACGGCGGCGGCCTCGCCCTGCTCGGCAAACAACTGGTGGCCATCGCGAGCGTGGCGGCCTTCTCCTTCCTCCTCACCTGGATCATCGCCAAGGCCATCGACGTCACGATCGGCTTCCGTGCCGTCCACCCGTACGAAGCCGTCCCCGGCGAAGCCGAGGAGCGCGCATACGACTTCCGCACCGCCGAACGCCTCGGCGCGCTCCTGCCCGACGGCCCCACCACCTCGGACCGCGAACTGGTCGAACAAATCCGCAGCCTCCTCCGCGCCCGCTACGACGACTGAGGCCCCGCGCACCCATGGCGGGCCCGAGCCGCCGGACCCGAGGAGCGCCCGCTCGGCCGCGAGGGACCGGGTGTCGCGTGGGGCGACGTCATGTCGTCGCGGAACAACTGCGCCGCCAATTCCCGCAGGGCCTTCGCGACGGCCTCGGTGTCGTCGGGATCGGGCGCCCCGGCGACTGCCTCGGCCAGGGCCGGGTGCGGTCGCGCGCCGTCCCCGTCGTGCGGGCCGTCGACGAATGCGAAGACGCAGGCGCGAGCGCGAGCCCAGGAGCAGTTCGCGCGACTCGGCATGCGCGAACCGCCGTCCATGGGGCCGTCCTGCGACACGCTGCTCGGCACGGTGTGGCGTTGGGCCCGAGGCCGTGCCGGGGAAGTGGCGTGGTCGGGTCACCCGGTGGGTTGTTGCATGGTGGAGCAGTGGATGCCGCCGCCGCCGGCCATCAGGCGGTCGACGTCGAGTTGCACGATGCTGCGTCCGGGGAACGCGGTGGCGAGGGTGGTGCGGGCCGCCTCGTCCTTGGGGCGGTCGCCGAACTGCGCGGTGATCACGGCGCCGTTGACGACGTGGAAGTTCAGGTAGGAGTCGACGAAGTCGCGTTCGGTGCTGCGGGGTTCGTCCGGGCCTTCGACGGTGGTCACGGTGAGGCGGCGGCCCCGGGCATCGGTCGCGGCGGACAGGATGGCGAGCTGCCGGCGGGCGTCCCGGGCCCAGATGTCGGTGCGGTCGGCCGGGGGGACCTGGACCATGACGACGCCGGGTCGGACGAAGCGCGCGGTCACGTCGATGTGATCATCGGTGATGTCCCGGCCCTTGACGCCGGGTACCCACAACATGGTGGTGGCGCCGTACGCGCGCAGTACGGCGGCCTCGATCCGCGCCTTGCTCAGGCCCCGGTTGCGGTTTGCGTTGACCAGGCTGCTCTCGGTGGCCATGACCGTGCCGTCGCCGTCGGTCTCGATCGCGCCGCCTTCGCCGACGAAGTCCGCGCGGCCGAAGGGCAGCTGCTCGTACTCGGCGACGTATTCGGCGACGCGGGCGTCGTTGCGGTGGGTCTGCTTGCGGCCCCAGCCGTTGAAGCCGAGCCCGAGCGCGTCGAGTCCGCCCGCGCCGTCGGTGCGGAACACCGGGCACGTGTCCCGCATCCACAGGTCGTCGGTGGGGATCTCGGCGGTGACGGTGACGCCGGGCCCGCAGCGCGCCCGCGCCTCGGCCGCGGCGCGCTCGTCGATCGCGCACATCACCACCGGCTCGAACGCGGCGACCGTTCGGGCGATCAGCGCGATGTCGGCCTGCACGCCCGCCAGTCGGCGGCCCCAGATGGAGCGGTCGGCCGGCCAGGACATCCACGTGCGCGCATGCGGGACGTGGTCGGCAGGCACGTGCCGGCGCGGCGCACCGTCGGCGGACGCCGGCGCCGGATCGGCGGACGTGGTTCCGGCGCCCATGACGGCGGCACCCCATTCGGCGGCTCGCCGCAGGATGCCGCGGTGGGGAGCGGGCTGTTCGGGCATACGGTTCTCCGATCCGGGCCCCGGTCCGCGCGGCGCGGGTTGTGGGCCGACGGGGGTGCCATTCCACGCGGGTGGCTCGTGGCGGCGGGTCCGGCGTGGGTCAGTC
Source organism: Embleya sp. NPDC059213 (assembly GCF_042754445.1). Taxonomy (NCBI): domain Bacteria; kingdom Bacillati; phylum Actinomycetota; class Actinomycetes; order Kitasatosporales; family Streptomycetaceae; genus Embleya; species Embleya sp. NPDC059213. The sequence goes on along the minus strand of NZ_JBHZAV010000097.1, from coordinate 7,071 downwards.
GCGCGGCTGCGGTCCCAGTTCCAGGGCCAGTGCGCCGCGAAGCAGGAAGCGGGCCCGATCCAGGGGGAGCGAGCCGGCCAGCCAGCGTTCGCTCAGGCCCTCGACCAGGGCGGTGAGCCGCTCGGCCGCGTCGGCCGCGACCACGGTCGGGGTGATGTCACCATTGTCCTGCCCGCGGCGGACCAGCGCCTCCGCGTCCCGTACCCACTGCGCGGTCGCCTCGCGGACCTGTAGGCCGAGTTCCGGCACGAAGATGGCGCTCGCCCGGAACTCTCCCCAGGCCGTGCTGTTCTCCATCACCTCCGGGGCGTCCTGGAGTTCGAGCAACAACATCTCCTCCAGGCGACCGCGCGGATCCAGATCCGGATCGCTGTCGGACCACGTGTAGCGCTCGGCGCGCTCGTTGATGAACTCCCAGGTGCGCTGCATGAGCCCGGCCCGGTCGCCGAAGTGGTAGTAGACCAGCCCGACGGACACACCGGCCTCGGCGGCCAGCTCCTCCACCCGCAGGCCGCGCACCCCTCGCCTGGCGATGAGCCCGGCGGCCGTTTCCAAGATCAATGACTGACGGCTCGACACGTTGGCACCCCACCGGGGTGGCGCCCGGCCGCCCCTTGTACTAACTGAATATTCAGTCATCATAGCGCGCGGGTGGTTCCGCGATCACCGTTCCGGCCCCGGCGATCACCGCTCCGGTCCCCGCGCATGCGTCTCGACCCGGTAGCCGGCGACCACGGTCGTGATGACGGCGACGGCGACGATCGCCTCCGCCCACAGGAACGCCGTGTAGTCCAGGATCGAGCCGATGGGCGGATTGCCGGGGGCGGTGTTGCGGAACGCGGCCAGCGCGAACAGCGTCGCGGCCATCCAGCCGAGGGCCGGCCACACCAACCCGCGGCGGCCGGTGACCAGGTACCGGGTGCCGATGACCACCGCGACGGCGAGTGCCCACATGGCCGCCATCATGAAGACGGCGAAGACCAGAACACTGTTGGAGCGGGCCAGGTCGACCGTCACGGCGGCGTCGTCGCCGGCGTCGGCCCGCACGCGGGCGCTGAACAGCGCGTCGTTGTCGGTGAGCGTCATCCGCACCGGAGCCGGCCGCCCGTCGTACAGGGCGGTGAACTCCAGGTCCGTGTCGTACGAGTCGAACGGGTAGTCGGTGACCGCTCCTCCGGCCAACGCGACCGGCAGGTCCGTCGTCGCGATCCGGGTGTGTGCACGGTAGGCCAGGTCGCCGCGCACCGCCGCCGAGGTCCGGACGACCAGGTCGCCGGCCGGGGACAGTCCGTCCGGGTCGGCCAGGCGTCCGCGCGGGACGACCGCGACCCGCAGGGTCAACTCCCGACTTGCCGCGTCCACGCGTTGTACGGACGCGTCGACGTCGACCCGGTCGGGCGCGCCGGACCCGACCACGTGGCGCTCGTCGAGGGCGAGCCGCTCACCGATTTGCAGCCACAGGCCCAGGCCGGCCGCGGCGCACACGCCGGCCGCCACCAGAGCGGGGCCCCACAGGCGGCGACGCGGCTTCGCGGAGTTCCCGGTCGGGCCCGTCCCTGCTCGGCGGTGCTCGCGGGGATCGGGTTCCGTCATCGCCCGGCCGGCGGGACGGCGGGCATGTCGTGCGTGGCGCAGTGGATGCCGCCGCCGCCCGAGGCGATCGTGTCGATGGACAGCGGCACCACCGTGCGGCCGGGGAAGTGGTCGCGCAGGATCTGCTGCGCACGGTCGTCGGCCTTGTCGTCGCCGAAGCGCGGCACGAACACCGCGCCGTTGGCGACGTAGAAGTTCGCGTACGTGGAGACGAAGCTGTCGCCGTGTCCGGCGATCAAGTCCGGGTCGGGCTGCGGGAGTTCCACGACGTCGAGGGGCTTGCCGCGGGCGTCGACGGCATTTGCCAGGACGGCCTGGGCCTGGTCGCTCGCGCGGGACCACGAGTCCGGCGGCGTCCCGGGAAACGCCCGGTCGAGCAGGACCGTGCCGGGGGTGGTGAAGCGAACCAGGCTGTCGACGTGCGCGTCGGTGATGTCCTCGCCCCGGACACCCGCGAACCAGACGACCCGGGTGACGCCCAGGGTCTGTTCGAGCTCGTCCTCGATCCGCTGCCGGGACTTGCCGGGGTTGCGGTTGTCGTTGACCACCGAACTCTCGGTCACCAGGAGGGTTCCCCGGCCGTCGGTCTCGAACGAACCGCCCTCGGCGACCAGTGGGGCGACCACGCGCGGGATGCCGTAGCGGGCGAGCAGTTCCCGGCCGACCTTCGCGTCGTTGTCGTGCGGCTGCTTGTTCCCCCAGCCGTTGAAGTTGAAGTCCACGCCGGTGAGCCTCCCGGCGTCCTCGACGAACACCGGGACCGTGTCGCGCGCCCACAGGTCGTCGACGGCGAGGGTGATCACCTCGACGCGTCCCCCACAGGCGCTGCGGGCCGCGTCCTCCTGGCCGGGGGAAGCCATCATGACGACCGGCTCGTACTCGGCGACGGCGCGGGCGATCCCGGCGATGTCCGCCCGCACCGGCCCCAGGTCGCTGCCCCAGATCGCCGCGGAGGAGGGCCACGACATGAACGTGCGCTCGTGGCGGTCCCACTCCGCACCGAACACGCGACCGCCGGCCGCGACGGACCCCGGCAACGGTGTGCCGGACGCCTGCCCGGTCGGCGCCGCGGTCGACGGCTCCGCCGCACCGGATCCGCCCGACTCCCCGCACGCGGCGGCGCCGGATCCGAGCACGGCCAGCCCGGCGAGCGACTTCAGCACGTCGCGGCGGGACGGGGAGGCGGGCATGGCGGCTCCGGACAGGGCTCGGCGGATGCGGCACCGCCGCCCCGGGGGATCTGGTCGGCGGCGTATACCCACAAATCGGGAACGGACCCCCGAACCGCCACGGGGCCGCGTCGGACCGGGTGACGGCCCCGCCGCGACCCGGGCCCTGCCCTGGTGGCGCCGCGCAGCCCGGCACCGCACCTCGCCGCACCGGAGAAACGGTCGAATGAAAAACCCCATGCGGCCACCCCTCCGGCACGGCCTCGGTCGACGCGGCCCGACGCGCCGGGATCCGTCGGACCGAGCCCGGCCGGGCGGGGCGCGTGGTGCCGGTGGTGCCGAAGGGTAAGGTGGCGAGCCATGGCCCACGACCGTCGTACCGTAATCATGGAAGCCGCGGCGCGGCTCATCGCCCGCCGTGGGGTCCGGGGCCTGCGCATCGAGGAACTGGCCGCCGAGGCCGGTGTGTCGAACGGGTTGATCTACTACCACTTCAAGGACCGCGCCGGAGTACTGCGCGCGACCCTGGAGTTCATCAACAATCGGGCCGAGCGGTACACGGCCGAACACGTCGCCGCGGAGCACCTGACGGACCCGCGCGCGGTGCTGGAGCAGACGCTGCTCCTGGAGTTCCAGGACACCGCGGAGGTGCGCGAGAACAGCACCGCGTGGGGCGAGTTGCGGGCAAGCGCGATGTTCGACGCCCTGTTGCGCGCCGAACTCGCCGAGGCCACCCGGGTATGGGACGGCGAGGTCGCCGGCCTGATCGCGGCGGTGCTGCCGGCGGTGCCCGCGAGCCTGGCGCTGGAGGCCGCCCAGCGGCTCACGGCGCTCCTCGAAGGGCTCAGCGGGCGCTGGCTGAGCGAGGGGCTGACCCTCGACCGGGCCCGCACGCTGATACTCGGCGCGATCGACGCCGAACTCTCCCGCCTCGGCCGCGCCTGAGGGGCCCTCCCAGGTGTCGGCCCGGGGGCTGCGCCCAGGGTCGCCCCGGGGGCCGCGCCGGGCGGTTGCGCACGCGGCAGGGATGGCGCCAACTCCCTTGCTTCATAAGCTCATTGGCGGGTAGACCGCGCCGATCCGCCGATCCGCCGACCCCGTCTGTACACCCCTGCGGCGCAGCGTGCGCCCGGCCGCCGTAGTGGCGCTGCCCGTCCGTGACCCCGTTCGAATCCGCCGCGGTCCAATCCGGTCCGCAGTCTTGACTGATTTTTCAGTCAGTGGAACAGTGTGGACACACCGGACCGGCCTACCCGCCCGCCGCACAACCCGTGGCGCGCGGCGTCACAGGCCGGTCCGGTGGTCACGGGGGCGTCGACGGACGCCGGGTGTCTGGTGCGCCCGGTGCCGTCGGCAACCCCGCGCACCCCGGTCTTCGTCCATCCGTGCCGCCGAACGGCGGAGCTATCACCCGACAGGGAGAGCCAGCCATGCATGGAGCGCGCAGCAACACCCCTCACTCCGATTCCGGGGCGATCGACGCAGGGCCCTCGCGCCGCCGAGTGCTCGGCGGAGCCCTGCTCGGAGCGACCGGCCTGGCGGTCGGCGGTCAGGCGGTCCTGGCCCCGGCCGCGCGGGCGGCGGCCGAGCGCGCCGCGGCGGCCCTGCGGATCCCGGCCGACGACGTCGCGCACGTCCGCACCTGGATGGCCTGGCCGACCAACTCCTCCATCTGGGGCCGTCAGCTCGGCGGCGTGCAGAACGACATCGCCTTGATCGCCCGGACGATCGCCCGGTTCGAACCGGTGATCATGTGTGCGCCGGACGCCGCCGGTGCGAGCGCCGCGCGCGCCAAGTGCGGCTCCACGGTCACCGTCATCAGCTCGATACCCGTCGACGACCTGTGGGCCCGCGACACCGCGCCGGTCTTTCGCACCGACGGCCAGGGCGGCCGCGACGCGGTCGGCCTCGGGTTCAACGGCTGGGGCAACAAGCAGACGCACGCCAAGGACGCCCGCGTAGCCGCGAACATCGCCGCGTACGACCGACTCGCCTTCACCCGAGCCGGGTTCACCGGCGAAGGCGGCGCCATCGAAACCGACGGGGACGGCACCGTCATGGCCACCGAGAGCAGCCTGGTCGACAACAACCGCAACCCCGGCATGACCAAGGCACAGGTCGAGCAGGCCGTCCTCGCCGCCTACGGCGCGAGCAAGATGATCTGGGTGCCCGGCATCAAGGGCCAGGACATCACCGACGACCACATCGACGCCACCTCGCGCTTCATCGGCCCCGGCGTCGTCATGGTGCAGGTCCCGCCCGCGAGCCGCACCGACATCTGGGCGAAGGACGCCCGCCGACAACTGGCGATCCTGTCCGCCGCGACGGACGCCCGCGGCCGCCGTCTCCAGGTCGTCCGCATCGACGGCCCGGACACCATCCGTTCGTCGAACCCCGACTTCGTCGACTCCTACGTCAACTTCCACGTGTGCAACGGCGGCGTGGTCATGTCCCAGTTCGGCGACCGCACCAAGGACGAGGCGGCCCGCCGGGTCGTCGCCGCCGCGTACCCCGGCCGCCAGGTGGTGCAACTCGACACCGACCGGATCGGCGGAGGCGGCGGCGGCATCCACTGCACCACGATGCAGGAGCCCGCGCCCTGACCGACCCCCTTCGCACCGCCCCGGGTGCCGGCCGTCCCCGGCACCAACCGCACCACCCCCACCCGGAGTTCCCCGTGTCCGCTGCCCTCCCCTCCCGTCGTGCCCTCCTGCGCGGCCTGCTCGCCGCCGGTGCCGTCGCCCTCGGCGCCACCGCCTGTACCGAGGACGCCGCGTCCGATCCACCCGGTCGGGGGACCGGCGCCGAAACTCCGGGTGGCGGGTCGGGCACACCCGCGAAACGGCGATTCGGCGCCGAATGGGACCGGCACGAGCGCACGTTCATGGCCTGGCCCGCCTCCGCCGGAATCTGGGGCACCGACCTGCCCGCGGTACGCCAGGACATCGCCCGGCTGGCCCGGGCGGTCGCCGAGTACGAGCCGGTCGTGGTCCTGGCCGGCGCAGACCAACAGGCCGCCGCGCAGAACGCCTGCGGTAGCGACACCGAGGTCCTGGCCATCCCCGTCGACGACCTGTGGGCGCGGGACATCGTCCCGGTGTTCGTCGAGGACGGCGGCGCGGTCACCGGCGTGGACTTCAACTTCAACGGCTGGGGGAACAAGCAACGGCACGGCAACGACGCCCGGGTCGCGCGCGGCGTCCTCACGCACTACGGCATCTCCCGCCGGCAAGCCCCCCTGGTCGCCGAAGGCGGCTCGTTCGAGACCGACGGCCGCGGCACACTGTTGGTCACCGAGAGCTCGGTGGTCAACGACAACCGCAACCGCGGCAAGAGCCGACAGCAGGTGGAGGACGAACTCAAGGAGACGCTCGGCGTCACGCGCGTCGTCTGGTTCGCGGGTGTCCGGGGCGAGGACATCACCGACGCGCACGTCGACTGCCTGGTCCGGTACACCGCGTCCGGCGCGGTCCTGCTGGACACCGCGTTCCCCGACAACCCCGCGGACTCCTGGTCGCGGGCCGGTGCCCAGGCCCGTTCCGTGCTCGAGAACGAGGTCGACGCACAGGGCAAACGATTTCGGGTCGTCGACCTCCCGCAACCCGATCCGGACCTGATCACCGGCCGCGGCGACGCCTTCGTCTCCAGCTACGCCAACTTCTATGTGGCCAACGGCGCGCTGTTCGTGCCGCGCTTCGGCGACAAGCGCGCGGACGACCGGGCGCAGCAGATCCTGCGCGAGCACTTCCCCGGCCGCGAGATCGTGCCGGTCCCGATCGACGCCATCGCCGCCGGCGGCGGCGGCATCCACTGCGCCACCCACGACCAACCGGCCGCGCCCGCGCCCAAGTAGGCGGCCGGGGAGCACCATCGGCCTGCCCCGCCCGGGGCGTGTCCTCGATCCACCACCGGGCACCGCGACGCCCGGCGTCCGCCCTGCGGCCCCCTCGCCGCGCTCGCACCGCGGCGCCCGGGGGATCCGAGACATGCCCCGGCACGCCCCGAACCACCAGGAGAGACCGTGCAGTTGACCCCGACCGAGCGCGACCGGCTGCTGTTGTTCAACGCAGCCGAACTCGCGCGCCGTCGGCAGGCCGCCGGGTTGCTGCTGAACATGCCCGAGGCGACCGCGCTGATCGCCGACACCGTATGCGAGGCGGCCCGCGCCGGGCACCGGCTCGCGGACGCCATCAAGGCCGGCCGGTGCGTACTCGGCCCGGACGACGTGCTGCCCGGCGTCCTCGACCTGGTCACCGAGGTCTACGTCGAAGCCGTCTTCCGGGAAGGAAACAGGCTCGCCGTGGTTATC
>NZ_JBHZAV010000096.1:0-36165 GCF_042754445.1 Embleya sp. NPDC059213 | reverse complement strand
GTCTTTGTTTTGCGGCTCCGCCGCTCTGCGCGCTGCGCGCGTCGATCACCGGGGTGGGGCTGGGTCGGGGGCGCTGACGCGCCTGGGGGTGGGGCGGCGGGTGTGGGTGGTCTGTCGGGGGCGGGGGCTGCCCGGGGTGGGTGGGGCCGCTGGGGGGCGGGTCGGGGTGGGGTGGGTCAGTGGAACTCGTGGACGAGTTCTATCGGGCCGATGATGTGGCGGTTGAATTCGGGCAGGTCTTCGGCGGGGACCCAGAGTTCGAGGATGGTTCGGCCGCCGGCCTGGCGTACCGGGTAGCGGATCACGTACTCGGTTTCGATGTGGAAGCGGGTTACGTAGCCGGCGCCGGAGGCCGGTACGTTCCAGTCGCGGGCGATCTTGATCGCGTAGTCCTCGTTCAGCACCGGATAGAAGATCGGCTGGTCGGGCAGCCTGGGCGGCCACGCGGTCCAGCCGGACTCGCGCACCAGCTCCAATTCGGCCGGTCCGGTCGGCCGCCAGAGCGTCGTGGTGGGGATCGCGTTCATGGCCACATGGTGCGTCCGCGGGTGGTCCGGGTGAAAGCGGATTTCGCAGGTGGGGGCGGTCGCCCGGAGCCTTCCGGTGCCGCCGACGGAGTGACTTCCGCCTCGCTTCGGTCGGATCTGACGGACCGTCATGGAAGTTGCCGGCATCCGCTGCTAGTTTCCGCGGCATGGAACACCGCATAGACCCCGAATTGCTCGCGGTCCTCCCGTACCTGCCGACCGTGGACATTGCCGACCCGACGGCCTTCCGCGCGTCGCAGCAGGCCCGCACCCAGCCGGTGCAGCGCCCGGACGGCCTGCTGGTCGAGGACCGGATCGTGGCCGGGAACGTACCGGTGCGGATCTACCTGCCCAAGGACGCCGCCGCGACCGGGCCGGCCGGCGCGCTCGGGGTGCTGGTGTGGTTCCACGGCGGCGGCTTCGTGTTCGGCGACGTCGACAGCTCGGACGGCAGTTGCGTGGCCACCGCGCTGGAGGTCGGTTGCGTCGTGGTGAGTGTGGAGTATCGGCTCGCGCCCGAGCACCCGTTCCCGGCCGGTTTCGACGACGCGTGGGCCGCGCTGTGCTGGGTGGCCGAGCACGCGTCCTCGTTCGGCGCCGACCCGGCCCGGATCGCGGTGGGCGGGGTCAGCGCGGGTGGCGCCCTGGCGGCGGCGCTGGCGCTGCGGGCGCGGGACGAGGGCGGTCCGGCGCTGGTGTACCAGGTGCTCGACACGGCCGTGCTGGACGATCGCCTGGACACCCCGTCGATGCGCGAGTTCGAGACGGCGCCGCTGTGGGACCGGCACCAGGCGGCGCTGAGTTGGCAGTACTACCTGGCCGGCGCCGAGCCGACCGCGTACGCCGCGCCGGCCCGCGCCGAGGACCTGACGAACCTGCCTCCGGCGTACATCACCGCCAACGAGCTGGACCCGCTGCGCGACGAGGCCATCGAGTACGCGTGCCGGCTGATCTGCGCCGGTGTGCGCGTCGAACTCCACCATCGCCCGGGCACCTTCCACGGCTCCAACGCGATCCCGGCCGCCGACGTCTCGCGCCGCGCGACGGCCGACATCCGCCGAGCCCTGCGGGTGGCGTTCGAGGTCGCGTAGCGGGCGGGATCTAGGCTGGGGACGACGATGGTCGGGCTGCGGAAGGTGTTGTCGTGATCGTGGCGTTCTCGGTGTCCCCGCTCGGTGTCGGTGAAGACGTCGGGGAGGCGGTCGCGGAAGCCGTCCGGGTGGTGCGGGCCAGTGGGCTGCCGAACCGTACCGATGCCATGTTCACCTCGATCGAGGGCGAGTGGGACGAGGTGATGGCCGTGGTGAAGGCGGCCGTCGAGGCGGTCAAGGCGCGCTCGAACCGGGTCAGCCTGGTGCTCAAGGCGGACATCCGCGACGGGGTCGTGGACGGGCTGACCGCGAAGGTGGAGACGATCGAGCGGTATCTGGCGTAGCTCGCGCGGCGGCCTCGCCGCGCCGTCGTGGCCACGAGTCGGTGAACCGGGTTCGTGGCCACGATCGCGGTGTCGCGGTGTCGCGGTGCTTCGGTGCCGAGGCGCTTGGCTCCCTCGGCAGGGCGGATCAGGTCAGACGGCGAGCACGTTGGCGGCGCTCGGGCCCTTCTGGCCGTCCTGGATCTCGAATTCGACCGACTGGCCCTCGGCGAGCGTCTTGAAGCCATTGCTCTGGATCGCACTGAAGTGCACGAAGACGTCCTTGCTGCCGTCCTCCGGGCTGATGAAGCCGAATCCCTTGGCCTCGTTGAACCACTTCACGCTCCCCTTGATCCTGGCCATCTGGTCGCCTCTCCCGAACTCCGAAGTACCGCGTGGTTACGCGCTCATCGAGCCTGCCCAACGCGACGGGTACCGGAAACCAGGAACCCGATCGGCGGGGCTGTAACGAATCGTCGGCTCCACCTCATTGCTTGGGGTGACGTCGACGAACGGGGGCCAACGCATGCCCGGCGCGAGTGACGCGGAGTTCCAGGAGTTCGCCGCGACATACAGCCGCAGGCTGTTCCGTACCGCATGCCTGCTCACCTCGGGGGACTGGCACGCCGCCGAGGATCTCCTCCAGGAGACCCTCGGCAAGCTGTATCCGAGGTGGCGCAAGGTCAGCCGGATGGAGTGGCCGTTCGCATACGCGCACACCACCCTGGTCCGTATCTATATCGCCCAGCAGCGCCGCAAGAGCTCCACCGAGCGCACGACCGACTCCGTGCCCGAGCGGGCGCATCGCGCGAAGGGGGATCCCGAGCTGCGGCTCGCCCTCCTCGACGGTCTGGGCGCACTCGCGCCGCACGATCGGGCGGTGCTGGTCCTGCGCTATTGGGAGGACCGCTCGGTGGAGCAGACCGCCGAGATGTTGGACCTGTCCGAGGGCGCGGTGCGGGTGCGTTCGCACCGCGCGCTGGATCGCCTGCGCGGCCTGCTGGGCGACCAGTTGGCCGGGCTGGCCCTCGACCGGCCGTGAGGTCGGCGCGTTCGGGCACGGCATTTCCGTTGTTTTCATTCCACATCGTGCATCCTCATCGAGCTTCGCCGTATTTCGCGTGCTCGCTCTTATCGAAAGGACCGGTGATCGCATCGTGGCCGCTGACCGCCCTGGATCGGCCTCCCGGGACTCGGAACGGCAAGTCCCCTACCACGACCAAGAGTTCGAGCAGGCCCTGCCGGGAGCCCTGAGTGCCGTGGTCGACGGCTTCCCGGCGTACGACCCGGAGGTGATCGTCCGAGGTGTGGCGCGGGGGAGGCGACTGCGTCGGGGCCGGCGTATCCGGCTCGGCGCCGCCATGTGCGCGCTGACGGTCGCCGTGGTGGGGGGCGGGGTCGCCCTCGACCGGAGCCTGGAGGCGGACGGCTCGCCCGCGTCCCGCCGCACGGTGCCGGATGCCGAACTGCCCACGGGGTGGCCCGTGACGGGCAATCAGATGGTCTCCGTGCTCAAGAGTCTGGTGCCGGCGGCCGGGAAGGTGAGCGAGGTGTCCGGCGAGGGTTCGCAGGCCACCCCCAAGGATCCGCCGCTGATTGCCCGGGATCCGTTCGCGAAGCTGGTGTACTCCGACGCACGCGGAAAATCCGGCGTCGAGGTCAAGCTCTCCCGGCCGGCCCCGGGTACCGCAGACTCCCGGCTGACCGACTGCGGAGCGGTGGATGGTCGTCGACCCTATGACGAGTGCAAGACCACCGAGCGGGCGGACGGCTCCAAGCTGACCGTCACCAAGATCCATACCAACGCGTGGGGAGACGCTCGACAAAGGTTCTGGCGCGTCGTCCTGGACCGGCCGGACGGTGGCCGGATCGCGGTCGGCGCCCACAGCGGGGGAGTTCGTGACCAGCACATCGGGTCGGCCAACGGGGTGATCGGGGTGCACGAGGATCCGCGGTTGACGATAGCCGACCTCACCCGAATCGCCACGGACTCCCACTGGGACCGGGCCGTGACCGCGCTCCCCACCCCGGACAAGCGCATGCTCGCGGTCCTGGAGGATCTGCTGCCACCGGGCACGAACGTCATCTCGAAGGGGGAGCCGGAATACGGTGCGACGCTCGTGATCGGCGACGCGCGCGGGCGGTCGACGGTCACGGCGAGCATGGGCTACCCGAACACGCCGTTGGAGACCTGCGCCGGGCGGGCGGACTGCCGCACCGAGACTCTGCCCGACGGCACCACGACCCTCGCCGTCCGGCAGTCGGTGGGCAACGGTCCGCCGGAGTTCCTCGACTGGCGCGCGAGCGTGCGCTACCCGGACGGGCGCATGGTTTGGGTCAGCGCGGGGAACGGCGTCAGCCCCGGCCTCGTCCTGAACCAAGACCCGGACTCCGAGGGAGCCCTGTTCGAGTACACCGGAGGGAAGCCCGAGCCGTCCCGGAGCGAACCGGCGCTGACCCTCGACCAACTTCGCACGATGGCCGCGGACCCGCGCTGGCGGCAGTAGGCATGGTGGTTCCCGGGGTTTGCTGACGTCCGCGCACGTCCGCGCAGGTTCTCCTGCGTCCTCTCACATCCTCTTATGTCCTCTTACGTCCTCGGTGGTTCTTCCGAACCGCGGAGGACGTAAGAGGCATGTCTGCGTTCGGGCGCCCGGCGACAACCACCCGAGGAAGCGACGACGGTGCAGACGACGAACCCTCGGCCTTCGGGCGTCGAACCGCCCGCTCGGCGGGTTTACCGATGTGCGTGAATTCCGCTGTACGGGGCGGCGATCCGAGGATTCGGCCGAATGTCGAGCTCAGCCCGTGGATGCGGTTTTCCGTTGTGCGGACGAGGCGCTCCTCTAGGACCCACTAGGCCGGCCGCCTCGCGGCGGCGGCCGGCCCTGGGTGGGGGCGCTTGGCCACGCAGTGTCACTCGTGAGGGTGATTGACGGCGGGCATCGTCGCACTGTGTGCTGTTCCTTGCCCGAAACGTAACTCGGCCCCCGCAGGTGCTACCAACACCGAGACGAGGGCCTGACCACAGAACGAGAAAGAGCTCGCCGTGGCTGAATCACAGGGTAGCGATACCCCCACTCCTGTCCAGGACCCCGTCGTCGCCGTGTTGGCCCGATACGGCTCCCTTTCCGGACGTGCGTTGGAAGCGGCCCTCCGCTACCACGTCCTGCCCGAGGGCACCCCGCTGACCGTCGACACCATCCGCGAACTCATCAACGTGGGCGCGCACGTCGCCCGCCGCGTGCTTGGGGAACTCACCGAAGCCGGCATCGTGGTGGCCAAGCGCTTACGGGACTCGACGACCGGGCGGCTGCTCGGTCGTTTCACCGAATGGGCCGGGCCGCGCGCGGCCGGTGACGGGCGGACCCCCGCGTCCGCTGCCGCGTCCGTCGAGGATCCCGCCGTGCGTGCCCTGGCGCTGCTGCGCTCGCTTGCCGACGTGGACGAGCGACTGGCCTTCAAGGAGCGGGAGTTGCGTACCCTCGTGCCCTTCCTGCTGGCCCGGCTCGCCGATGGCGACACCGAGGCCGAGGTCTTCCGCGAACTCACCGAGGACCTGCCACCGCCGGGGCGGAGGATCAAGCCCGGCCTGCTGCACTACCGCCTCACCAAGGCCCCGAAACTCCCCGTGATCCCGGCCCAGTCGCGCCGCCCGCGCCTGGTGGAATGCTCCGACTGCGGCCGTCCCGGCCCCGACCTCGTCCCCGGCGCCCGGTGCCGAAGCTGCCGCACCGGCATCGAGTCCCCACCCCTCGACGCCATCGCCCGAGCCAGACGTCTCGAACAACTCGCCGACCTGCCCCTGTAGGCGCCTTCGGGCCCGCCCGGGTCCGGGGCCGTTCGGGGGAATCGGGGTTGTTCCGAGTATTCTGGATGGGTAGCGTCCAGCATATGCAGATGAGCGAAGGCGTGGAGTGGGCGCTGCACAGTTGCCTCAACCTGGCATGGGCCGAATCGGGCACCGCCGTCACGGCCACCAAACTGGCCGCGTTCTACGGCCTGCCCGCCGCGTACCTGAACAAGCAGCTCCAGGCGCTCGCCCGCGCCGGCATCGTCACCTCGACCTCCGGCCCACGCGGCGGCTTCCGGCTCGCCCGCGCCCTCAAGGACATCACCCTGATGGATGTGGTCGTCGCGATCGAGGGCCCCGACCCGGCCTTCCGCTGCCAACAGATCCTGCACAACGGCCCCGACGCCGACCCCACGGCCGACTACCGCACCTCGTGCGCCGTCGCCCAGGCCATGTCCCGAGCCGACCTCGCCTGGCGCCGGGAACTGGCCGGCCAAACCCTCGCCGACCTCAGGGCCACCGTCGAATCCCGCTCTCCCGATACGCCGGAACTCACCCGCACCCGCCTCGCCAAGACCTGACCCGACCTCCGCCGGGCACGAGCGCGGTCCGCGCTCCCGGAGCAGCGGCCGCACGAACATCGGCGAGTTCTCACCGACCCGACCGGACACCCCTTGTGCCTGGGCGAAGCCCGGGCCGCCCGCCGTTCCCGTGCGCGTTCTACCGGACGCCGGAAGAGCCGTCGGGTCCGCCGGCCCGGCCGGGCGGGCGGACCGAGCCGCCGTCGGAGGCGTCCGCGTCGCGGCGGTCGGTGAGTTCTCGAACGACGGTGAGGAAGTTGTCCCGGGCCCGCGTGGCCCGAGCCCGGTCCCAGACCGCGCCGATCCGCCAGGACACCGCGTCGGATCCGCGAGCGCGCCCACCGTCGCACTCGATCGGCGTCACCCGGACCGTGGCCGCCGCGATGTCGGCGGCGCCCGCCGGTACCAGCGCCGCGCCCACCCCCGCCGCCACCAGAGCCAGCACCGTCTGGAGGTCGGACGCCTCCTGGACCAACTCGGGCCGCGCGTCGAACTCGCCCTCGAACAGCTCTATCTGCCGCACCAACCCCGGCCCCTTGGCCCGCGTCAGCCGCACCACCGGCCGCCCGCGCAACCACGCGGCGACCCCGACCGCATCCGTCGGCGGCGGCTCCTGGTCCCCGGGCGAGGCCACCGCCAGGGTGTCGGTCAGGACCACCAGCCGCGCCAGGTCGTCCGGCGCCGGCAGCCGTACGAACCCCACATCGAGGTCGCCGGCCCGTACCCCCTCGATCTGCGCGGCGGACGACATGTCCTCCAGCGTGATCCCGACGCCCGGGAAGCGCCGCCGAAAGGCCGCCACGGCCTGCGGGGCCAGATCGATACCGGACAGCCCGAACCCGACCGCCAGACTGCCCGCCTCCCCACGCTTGAACTGTGCGGCCCGCCGGGTCAACAGATCGATGCGGCGGACCAGTTCACGTGCCTCGGGCAACAGCGCCAGGCCCAGTCGGGTCGGCTCCGCCCCCTGCCGCCCTCGGACGAACAACGCGCCGCCGACCTCGGCCTCCAGCGCCTGGATCTGCTTGGTCAACGCGGGCTGGCTGACCGACAACCGTCCTGCGGCGACCCCGAACCCACCACAGTCCGCCACCGCCACCAGCGCCCGCAACAAACGCACGTCCATGGCGCGAGCCTAGGCCGCGATCCATTCCACCGGGTTATCGAAACGGCCCAAACATTCATTGGACGGCGAGCGGTGCCGGCCGCTGTGATGAGAACGGCCCGGCCGGGAGTCGGTCCGGCCCGCCCGCGTTCGCCGGCATCGAACCACCTCGGGCCGGACCGAACCGGCCGCGTCGGACCCATCCGCGTAAGACCCATCCGCGTCACCACGAACGGGAGCCGCCATGGATCAGTTGCTGCGTTGCGCCGCCGTACAGTTCGAGCCTCGCCCGGACGACAAGGCGCACAACCTCGCCCGCGTCGAACACTTCGTCCGCGCCGCAGCCGCCGACGGGGTCCGGCTGGTCGTACTGCCCGAGATGTGTCTGCTGGGCTACTGGCACCTACGCCGACACACCCCCGAACGTCTGCGCGAACTCGCCGAACCGCTCTCCGGCCCGTCCGTTGAGCATGTGCGCCGGCTCGCCATGGAGCTGGGCATCGCCGCCGGCCTCGGCTTCCTCGAAATCGACCCGGCCGAGGGCCGCCTCTACAACTCGTACGCCGTTTGCCTCCCGGACGGCCGAGTGCACTGTCACCGCAAGCTGCACGCCTTCGAACACGAGGCCATCTCCAGCGGCGACCGCTACACCGTCTTCGACACCCCGTGGGGCGCCCGCGTCGGCATCCTCATCTGCTGGGACAACAATCTGGTGGAGAACGTCCGCGCCACCGCCCTGCTCGGCGCCTCGATCCTGGTGGCCCCGCACCAGACCGGCGGCACCGCCTCACGCAGCCCACACGCCATGCGTCCGATCCCGATGGCCCTGTGGGAGGGCCGCCACCGCGACCCCGCCGCCATCGAAGCGGCCTTCCGCGGCGAAAGCGGCCGAGCCTGGCTGATGCGCTGGCTCCCGGCCCGGGCCCACGACAACGGCCTGGCGTTGATCTTCAGCAACGGCGTGGGCCGGGACGACGACGAGGTCCGTACCGGCAACGCGATGATCCTCGACCCCTACGGGCGCATCCTCACCGAGACCTCCGCCGCCGCGGACGCCATGGTCAGCGCCGACATCGACCTGTCCCTGATCCCGATGTCCACCGGACGCCGCTGGCTCAAGGGCCGCCGGCCCGCCCTCTACGACATCCTCACCCGGCACTTCGGCGACGAACGCGACGCCAGGGCGGCCCGCTTCTCCGCCGACCCGCCGACCCTGGACCCCGGTGGCAGCGGTCCCGGGGCGGCGTAGGGAGGCGGGCCGGGTCCCGGCTCAGCGACCGGTCGACACCACCAACTTGCCCACGGCACGGCCCATTTCCATATCCGTGTGGGCCTGACGAATCTCGTCCAGCCGATACACGTGCGTCGGCCCCAACGAAATCCGTCCCGCGGCGATCTCGTCGAGGTAGCGCTGCAACACCTCGCCCGGCAGGTCACCACTGTCGCCCCCGTAGGCGGTCAGCCGAACGCCCTTCGGCAGATACCCGATCGGGTAGAAGTCGTGTACGAGCCACTGATTGGACAACATGCCGGTGAAGCACACCGTGCCGTGCACCCGAGTGGCGGCCAGCGTGTCCGGCAGCGTCGGCGTCCCGACCAACTCCAGTGCGGCATCGACCCCATCGGGATACAGCGCCCGAACCGCCCCGGCGATGCTCCCGTCGTCGACCAGCACGTGGTCGACCCCCTGAGCCTTCAGCACGTCCACATTCGCGGCCTTGCGAGTGGTCGCCAACACGGTCGCCCCGAGCCCCTTGGCCAACGCCGCCGCCGCCAACCCGACCGACGAGGTCCCCCCGCGAACCAGCAGGGTCTGCCCGGCGGCCAGATCCAACCCGGTGGTCAACGACCCATGGGCGGTCTGCAACGTCTCCGGCACCGCCCCGACCACGTCCCAGGCCAACTCCGACGAAAACGCGATGACCTGCTCGACCGGCACCAACGTGTACTCCGCGTACCCACCGTCGTAGGTACGCCCCATGTCCCCCATCATCGTCACCACTTGCCGCCCGACCGCCGGAGCACGCCCCACATCGGCCGGATCGACCGCATCCACCACCCCGACGGCCTCGATCCCCGGCACCCGCGGAAACGTGACCCCCTCGGCCAGCCCGAGCCGCGTATGCAACTCCGACCGATTGAGCCCGAACGCCTTCACCGCAACCCGAACCCACCCCGGCCGCACCTCGGGAACCGCCAGCTCCCGCACCGCCAGGTTCTCCACCGGCCCGGGCCCGCTCAACACCACAGCCCGCATCGTCCCGCCCACCGAACCCTCCAACCGATCACCCGGCCCGCCGATACCGGAACACTATGAGCGGTCGCCGCCTCCCGGTCCTTCACCGACCCGCCGCGCTCACGACGTCGCCCGGAAGCGGGCCACGGGCCAGGACGCCTCCGCCCCATCGCGAATCACCTCCCCGATCGTGGGCACGCCGGTGAAACCGCGCACCGTCTCGGGATTCGGTTCCCCCCGGGCACATTCGGCTCTCGCCGACCCTGGTGCGCGGGCCGCGTGAGGTGAAGGCCGGCCAGGGGGCGGGGCGCGGGTGTCCCGGGTCGGCGGGCGGCCGGGGCGACCGATCCAACGCCCGCCGGTCGACCGTTCCGACGCTTGCTCACCGCATGCGCAACGAAAGGTTGCGTCAGTGGGATGCGCGGGTTACGTTGGAAGTGCAACCGATGGTTGCGTCAAGGCGTTCAGGAGGATCACATGGAGATGGAGTACGGAAGCATCGAGCGGGAGCTCCACATCGATGCCGCCCCCGACGTGGTCTACGAGGTGATCAGCTCACCCGAACACCTGCGCGAGTGGTGGCCCGACGACGCCGACCTCGTCCCGGTCCCGGGTGCCACCGGCGCGATCACCTTCGGCGACCCGACGTCGCCCGACGCGACGATCGTGCCGCTCACCGTGCTGGAGGCCGACCCGCCCCGCCGGTTCGTGTTCCGCTGGGTCTACGACGAGAGCCCGGCCACCGAGACGAACTCGCTCCTGGTGACCTTCGACCTCGTACCGTCCGGCGACGGCACGCTGCTGCGCTTCCGGGAGACCGGCTTCCGCGAGCGCGGGTGGGAGGCCGCCGTACTGGAGGAGGCGTACCACGAGCACGTCCACGGCTGGGACCTCTTCCTCCCGCGCCTGGTCACGTACGCCGCCAAGCTGGGGGCGCGGCCGTGAACACCACGATCGACGACGACCTGTGGTCCGCGGTCGGCGACCCGACCCGCCGACGCATGCTCGACCTGCTCCTCGCCCACGGCGGCGGTACGGCCACCACGCTCAGCGAGCGCCTCCCCGTCACCCGGCAGGCGGTCGCCAAGCACCTCGGCGTCCTGGACCGCGTCGGCCTGGTACACGCGACCCCGGCCGGCCGTGAGCGCCGCTACAACGTCGACGAGGCCCAACTCGCCCGCGCGGTGGCCCAGTTGTCCGCCGTCGGTGCCACCTGGGACGCCCGCCTGCAACGCATCAAGCAGATCGCCGAACGCATCCAAAAGGCCAAGCGCAACTGACCACACCCGCCCCCGGCACACCGGAACACCGAACCAGGACGCGATCACCCATGACAACCCGATCAGCAAGCACCCCCGAAACCACCGCCCCAACCACCGCGCCAACCACCGCGCCAACCACCGCACCGGACACGGCGCCCCTCGCCGGCGGCTACTCGACCTCCTACACGGTCGACCGGTCACCAGCCGAGGTCTTCGCCGCCATCCTCGACGTCCGCGCCTGGTGGACCGGGCAGATCGAGGGCCCAACCGACACCCAGGACGCCGAGTTCAGCTACCGCCACCCCCCGCAGCACTACAGCCGCCAGCGCGTGGTCGAACTCGACCCGAACCGCCGCGTCGTCTGGCGGGTCACCGACAGCGCCCTGTCCTTCGTCCCGGAGCCGGACGAGTGGACCGGCACCGAAATCGTGTTCGACATCGCCCCCACGCCCACCGGCACGGAGCTGCGCTTCACCCACGTCGGCCTGCTCCCGGACGTCGAGTGCTTCGGCGCCTGCTCCACCGCCTGGCTCCACTACATCAACGGCAGCCTCCGCAGCCTGATCACCACCGGAGCCGCCCTCCCCGAGCCCTGGTAACCATCGCCCGACCCCACCCACCAAAAAAGGAACCGAAATGCCCACCATGCCCGCCGGAAGCATCCTCCTCGGCAGCACCCGAGCCAACGAACTACGCGCCTGGTACCTCAAGGTCCTCGCCCCCGACCACACCGGCGACGGCCCCATCCCACTCGGCAACCTGCTACTCGTCATCGACCAACGAGACGACGTAAGCCCCACCAACCCCGAACCGGGCCGCGCGATCCTCAACTTCCACGTAGACGACTTCCCCCCATACGAGGCCCAACTCAACGCCGCCGGCGTGTCCTGGATCGCAGAACCCACCACCCGCCCCGCCGGCCGATTCGCCACCTTCCAAGACCCCGACGGCAACTACCTCCAACTGATCCAATTCACCAACCCCCCGCACTGACCCCCACCCCTCCCACACCAACAACAACCAAAGACGCGCCCCCACACCCCACCAGCCCACAAGCCGCACCAACCCCGGAAACGACAAAGGCCCAGGTCACGGATCATGTCCGTGACCTGGGCCTTGGCTTCACGAGCGGGCGACGAGAACCAAACCAGCGTTCCAAGCCGGGGAAGCGCCGTTCCAGCCGGGCCCTCGAACACCCCCGGCCGAGACCAAGCCCTCGCCGACGCCACCGCGAAGCGGGGAGAAGCCCCAGAATCCGGCACACGAGCCGCAGCAAGCCCGGGAACAACGAAGGCCCAAGTCTCGGATCATGTTCGTGACCTGGGCCTTTGTGCAACGAGCGCGCGACGAGATGTCCTGGCACACATCTGGCACGGCAGCCCTCCAAGCTGAAGCGCGGATCCCTGCTTTACGACGAGACGAGGCCGATGTACTCCTCTCCCTCGCGGTTGCCAATGACGACCGCAAATTCGTGGCCTGCGCTGCACACGAGGTCGATGCGCTGCACAGTCACCCAGCGACACCCGAAGGCGGACAAAATTGTCCGGTATCATGAGTGGTGTGTTCGCGATCGAGATGGAGCCCGAGGTGCGGGCATGGCTTGAAGGGCTGCCCGCAGCCCAGCGGGGCACGGTTAAGCGCTTTGTCGAACGGCTGGCCAACGAGGGCGAACGTATGGGTATGCCCCGGTCCAAGCCGCTCGGTCAAGGGCTGTTCGAGCTGCGGTTCGATTTGGCGAACCGGGCGGTGCGGATCACCTACTGGATCCGCACCGACGCGACCGCGGTGCTCTTGACGGTGTTCCGCAAGCAGAGGATGAACGAGCACCTGCATGTCGAGCGTGCCCGACAGGTGATGAAGACATGCCAGAACGACCACTCCGGTGCGCCGGTCGCGATCATCTTCGCCGGGGAGCCGCTGGAACTGGGCGCCCGGTGACGAACGGCTGGTGGCAAACCGGGAAGACCGACGGCGACGGACGAGATGACTGACGGAGGCAGGACGATGAATGCGCGTGAGGCAATGCGTCGCAGGGCCGCGAAGGCGGCTGCCGAGCCCGTCCCTGAGACATCCCACGCGGATGCGATGACCACGGGCGAGGTCGAGGAGTTCGACCAGGCGTATGCGGAGGCCGCGCTCGGTGACGCGATGGCCCAAGCCGTTTACAACCGCCGCATTGCACTCGGCTGGACGAAGGCGGAACTCGCCCGCCGCGCGGGGATGAACGAGCGGGTCATCCGCCGCCTTGAGGACGGCGGCCGACCGGTGACCACACCGACATTGCTCCGCCTGGGACGCGCCTTGGGAGGGCACTTCACAGTCGCATTGCTCACTGACAACCCGGTGGTGACCTTTAAGCTGGCTGCCCGCCGGGCAACCCGTTCGACGACTCGGTCGGCTTGTCGCGTCCCCGCGACTTCAACGACGCGCGGAGGCCAATCCCTGCTTACCGGGCTCCCCCACAAGCCTCGCAGCGCCACCACTGCCGGAAACACGGTGCATCGGATAAGGGTAGATATGTAACGGGTACCGGACGTTGCCTCGAAGGCGGCAGTTGCGCTGCCAAGCCGTTCCCGACGTCATCGCGGAGCGGCTCAAAAAGCTCCAGGGCCGACATCGACGCGCATCCACCACGGACCCCACACGCGAGGCGTAGCGAGCTGGGAACGACGAAGGCCCAGGCTGCGGATCATGTCCGTAACCTGGGCCTCAGCCTCACGAGCGGGCGACGAGAATCGAACTCGCGTTCTAAGCTTGGGAAGCGCCGTTCCAACCGGACCCTCGAACGCACCCTGCCCAGCCCCGCCCCTGCGGTGCCACGACGAGCGCAACAGCCCGTCAGTGTCCGCCAATGACTGCGAGACCCCGCCCCTTCTGGCACGAAAGATCGTGTTCGGTGCAAGGTGAGTACCCATCCAGCGCGACCCGCGTGCGGGTCGTCGTTGGCGGCCATCCTCGCGTGGTTCCGACCTTCACGAACCAGCTACCCCCTTCCGCGTGCGCGCGCAGTATAAGTCGTAGATGTCAATGGCGTCCTTGAGTTCGCATCCCTGCACCCGGCAAATCACAGCGATCGTCAGGACGGCACCCCAACCTTGGTCGTCCAAGAACCGCCGAAACGCATCGTGATCGTGGATCGACTCCCAGACAGGCTGCGCCTGACTGATCGCCTGAGTCAGACGCTCATCCGACCGTCGCGCCTGCTCCACAGCTGTGGGATCCATGCGTCAAACCCTCACAGGCCAATTCGCGGCGGTCCACACGTTTTCGGCTTCGCTTCGGAAACGGCTCCGGAGCGGGTGTGAGCGAATTCCTGAAATCGGCCTCTGACCAGCACGTGAACCGCTTCAGGGCCCACCCAATTCCAAGATCATTACACGCATGCTGCACAACCAGTCGGCTGCCCCCAAAACCCGACCCACGCACCCGGTCCCCGGCATGCCGGGGACCGGGTGGCATGCCGTGGTTTATGCGCGCGGGTCACGCAACCCGACCAACGACCCGGGTGTTCGGCAACCGCGGCCTGGTCTTGGTCGCCAACGATTGACGGGGGCCTACGCCACGAGCGCGCCCCGGTCACGGCCGAAGGTCGTGTGCCGTCCCCAGACGGCTCGCAGCGCAGCTGCGAACCCCTCTGCTTGCACCCAATTTTCGCGGTGGGGCTGTGTCTTTGCCGTTGTCAGTGCATCGTACTAGCGTTCGAATATGGGTGTGGTGGGCATGCTTGACAGCCGCAGCGGACTAGGCTCCGTGGTGGTTGAAGGGGGTGTGCCTATGGTGGCGGCGGACGACGATGATGGCAGCGCGGAGCCTCGCGCTGATGGGGCTGGGATGAAGATCAACCCACGGGTCCACACGATGCTCATGGAGCAGTTGCAACGTGGGTACATCCAGAGTGTTGCCGCAACGGCTGGATGCACCGTTGAAACAGTGGGAACGGACGCGTTTGGCATGGACGCGTTCCTCATACGCCCGCCACAGCGCGCCCCCGACGAGGAGGTCATGTTTCTGGCTCAATTCAAGTGCACCTCGCAATTTGTTCCTGATCCGACCAAAGAAAGCTTTGGTTACCAGTTCACGAAACGCGCATATTTCGACAAGCTTGTCACTAGGCGGCGCGACCTCAAATCGATTCTGATCGTCATGACTGTCCCGAAGGATCAATCTCAATGGACTGAGGCTAGTCACGAAGGTCTGTTGACGCGAAGAACAAATTATTGGGTACATCTAGAGGGTCTTGTTGTTGATCCACAGATTCAACGCCCGACGGTAAGAATTCCAACTGCTAATGTTTTTGATTCCGAATCTTTGATCAAGCTTATGGACAGGGTCGATAGGGGTGAATCACTCAATGGCTGACCAGTCCCGCGGCGTCACCGCTGCAAAGGTTGATCCCTCAAGACTTATGGCTCTTCTCGAAGATATTGGATGGCACCTTGCCGGATCCAGGCGCGGTATCTACAAGCGTTACGTCCCCCCAAGTGACAGGCCGCATGGTTGGGGCTCTTCAAGTTTGCTGATTCCGCTCGATGAAACTGCACCAGAATACATCGAGATCATGACTGCCGCTTTGGCGCAGCTCTCTCTGGATAGAGATGTATGGCAGCGATCAATTTATCCAAGACTGGCAGTGGAGGCATCAGATGAGTTTCGCTTTCGGAGAGAGTCTGCCGCACCTAGTGGGCTGATCGACTGGCGCAGTGGTGAACGTCTAATTGAAGCTTCTCGACGTGCACTCGTTGCTGGAGCGAAATATTATCTGTCCCCTGATCGGCATTACGTCAATAAGCACGGAAGATTCGCTAGTAGGTATCTTGATAACGTTCTAATGGGTCAGACATCACCAGGTAGCTACATCGTTACTGCCTACGCACCCCCGCAAGTGTCTGTTCCCGTAGGGTCGCGCTCCGATGCAGGGCTCGGGTTCGAGGTCGATGCCACGACTATGCGAATGGTGAGTCGGGCGGTCATGGAAGCTGTGGAGGCGACAGCAGAAGCCGTGGACCATTATCGCACCAGTGGGACAATGTCTGGATTCGAATCCGGGGTAATTAAAGGTATCTCATATGAGATGACTAGCGCTCTGCTTGCAATTACGGCTATGTCTGATGGGGCTGATATTGCGGTAGAGTGGGATCCTGTTGTGCCATTTTCGGGATCGCCCTCGGTTGCTTACGAATTTCAAGGGTCAGATGCCGAAGTGCTGTCGCGCGCAGCGACTCAACTGGCGGATGATGACTCGTCGGAAAAGATCACGTTCATCGGACGCGTCCACCTTCTTGCAAAGAAGCAAGCAGGGGCGCCTGGTGTCTTTGGGCTGGAAGCCCTATCTAATCAGTCTCCGCACAAAGTGCGAGTCCGCTTGGAAGACGAAGACGATTATCATGAGGCTGTCCGGGCGCATGAAGAGGATCTAGCTTTGCAAGTAACCGGAACGCTTGAAAAAGAGGGGAATCTCAACTGGCTATACCACGCTGCCGTGGTGCAAACCTTTGGTCCGATCTCTGAGTTGAAAGCAAAGATTGCACGGAAACAAGAGGTCCGAGGGCAGATGGATCTTTTCGAAGAAGATCGATAGTCGTAACTAATACTATTCACTCGGCTTCGGTTGGATCATGCCACTGCGCATGTATGCAGGCTGGTCGATGAGTAGCGATGCAGTTGATCTACATTGCGCTGTTGGCGCCTGATAACTTAGTTGCTCAGCCCCGCCAAGTGAATGAGAACGCTCCTGGTCAACGGCTGACCGCCGAACTGGCGCCGTGGGCGCGTCGTGACCGGCGGCCACGCCGCACGCGCGGCGTGGCCACGGCGGCGCGCGGCGCGCGCCCTTGATCCAGTAGAGCCAAATTCGGCAGCGGTCGATTGGGTGGCGATGGCTGGTCGGCTTGGGGCCCGTTGCGGGTAGCTTCGCGGTATGGCGGATGGCGGGGTGTCTGGGGCCGGTGGGGCGTTCACTGCGGAGCATGCTCGGGAGGTGTTGGGCTCGGCGTGTGTTGTGGCCGGGCTGAGTGCCGAGGGGGCGTCTCTGCTGCGGCTTGGGGAGAACGCTGTTTTTCGGTTGGGCGATCCGGTTGTGGTGCGGGTGGCGCGGTCGGCGGACCGGGTTGATGAGCATGAGCGGACCGTGGCTGCTGCTCGGTGGCTTGCCGAGGTGGGGTTCCCGGCGGTGCGCGTTACGTCGCGGATTCGGCAACCGCTCGTGGTCGATGGGCGGGTGGTGACCTTCTGGGAGCTTGTGGCCGAGGAGGAGCGTTTCGCTGGCGTGGTTGCGTTGGCCGAGGTGCTGCGGCGGTTGCATTGGCTGGAGGAACCGGCGTCGTTGGGGCTGCCGTATCTGGAGCCGTTGGCGGCGACCTGGGGGCGGATCGAGGCCGCGGTGGGGTTGGGCGATGACGACCGTGGGTTTCTTCGGCAGCGGGCCGAAGAACTGCGGAAGCGGTACGACGCTCTGGAGTTCGTGCTTCCGTTCGGGCTGGTGCACGGGGACGCGAACGTCGGGAACGCGCTCGTTGACGAGGCCGGGCGGGCTGTCCTCATCGACTTGGACGGGTTCGCGCTCGGGCCGCGTGAGTGGGACCTGGTGCTGACCGCGATGTACTACGAGCGGTACGGGTGGCACTCCCGGACGGAGTACGAAGCGTTCGTGAACGCCTACGGGTTCGACGTCATGAACTGGTACGGCTACCCGGTCCTGGCGGACATGCGGGAGCTGATGATGACCACGTGGCTGACGCAGAACATGGCCGGTGACGCCGAGGTCTCGGCGGAGGTCGAGCGGCGGATTTCGGACCTGCGGTCCGGTGGGGACCGGCACGGCTGGAAGCCGTTCTGAGGGTGGGTCAGCCTGCGGCTTGCTGCCACAGGCGGTAGCTGGCGGCCTCTTCCAGGAATTCGGCAACTGCGGTTGAGTCGCTGCGGGAGTCAACCTTCTTGCGGAATGCGGCCAGGTAGGAGACACAACGGGCGGACTTGAGTTGGCGGCCGATCGCTAGGGCGTCCAACGCCGTTCGGCACGCGCGTTCGAGTTCGCCGGCCGCCAAGTGGCCTTCGGCCAGAACCACCGTTGCGAAGAAGTCGCTGCGGATGTAGCGGCCGTCGGTGCCGCCGAGACACAGTTCCGCGTACGTGGTGGCCTGTTGGGCCTGGCGCATGTCGCGGAAGCAGTGGCCGAGTTCGGCGGACAGCTCCGCCTGGTCGAAGTAGCCGATCCACTCCGGGTCTTCGCCGGGATTGTTGCGCTCGAAGATCGTGGTGGCTCGGGTCAGGGCGGCGTTGCAGGCTGCGTGGTCACCGAGGCGGGAGAGGGCTCGGGCCTCCATCGCGAGGAACTGCGCGGTCAGCGTCGGGGTCGCGTGCCCCGTGGTGCCGAGCTGAGCGGCGCGAGCAAGGTTGGCGGCTTCGGTGAAGCGGCCGAGGTAGGTGGCCTGATGGCTCATCGCGGACAGGATGCTTCCGGCGAGGCGGCGATCCTCGGCGGTCTGGGCCAGGCGTAGGGCCTGGATGAAGTAGCGCTGGGCCAAGCCGTGGTGGCCGCTGTCGTAGCTCATCCATGCTGCGAGGAGGGTGGCTTCGGCGACGGTGGCGAACAGGGCTCGGCCCACGCGCTCCGCGCTGCGGGCGGTCAGTAATTCGGCAACGTCGCCGTCCAGGTACTGGATCAAGGCCCGGCGGCCGTGTCCGCCTCCGAAGCGGTTGTCCAGGTCGGCGTACACGTCGACGGTCGCGCGGACGGTTTCGACGTCGCACGCGCCTACTTGCGTGCGTGTTCGGGAATTCGGCAACTGCTCTTGCCCGGCGGAGACCAGCCACGCAAGCGGTGCCGCATTCCAGGCAGCCGGGTTGGGGGACAGCGCCTGCACGTCGCTACCAGGCGCGAGATCGGCGCGCCACAACGTCGCGAGGGACTCGATTCCGCCGGTGGGGGTGGTGGGGTAGGCCGTTCCGGGAGTCTCCTGCGCGGCCGGGACATCGGCCAACCCGAGACGGTGGGCCGGTTCGCCGTAGACCTTCACCAGTAACTCGACATAGTCGGTCGGGTGCGTCTGCCCGTTCTCCCACCGGGCAATGCTCCGCAATAGCGATGTGTCGGTCGGCAGGGAGCGCCCCTCCTGCGCGGCGGCCTGGCGGAGGGCGTAGACGAGACGTGGCTTCTTCCAGCCGAGGCGATTACGAGCCGCGCGCAGAAGATCGGCTCGGTACGGCGTGGTGGTCGACACCACGAATCGCCTCCCCTGAAGCGGAGCCAGATTCAGCCATCATGCTCGCGCACACGAAGCGTCGTCAAAGAGTCGCAGTGAGTTGATCTTGCTTGGCGTGCGCTGAGGTGACAGGGCGTGTCACCCCTTGTCATCCCTTGCCGTCTGCCTCGGACCGGTGCCGCCAGCGCACCTTGGTGGTGCCCGGTCGGAGCGACCGGCGGGCTTCGGGAGATGAACATGACGCTTCGTCAGGTGAGTGAATCCGCCGGCGCTTGGCTGCTCACAGCCATGGGCAACTCGGACGGGACCGAACACCCTCGGGGGCCTCGTTTGTGGGCGACCGGCCACGTCTTCGACGCGGTCGTCGTGGCGGATCGGTTGGGGATCGAAGCTGTTGACTGGTATCGGCGGCTCGGCTCCCAGGCTCCGCCGTCGGCCATCGACCACCGGGCACGGAAGGTTGCATTCCTCATCGCCCCGGTCGGAGAGCCCTTCTTTGCGGGCGCGTTGACGGTCCTGCGTGGGGATATGCAGTACCGGTACCTCTCGACCGGCGGATATCTCCTCGTCCCGGGACCGGGCGTCGAAACCGGCGATCGCTACCAGTGGCTCAGCAAGCCCACCGAGGAATCCACTCTCGACCGGGACGCGGTCGCGCTTCTCGCCGGTCATCTCTTGATCGCCTCGCGCAACCTGTCTGCCGCAGCCGAGGGAACGGACGATGAGTGAACCGGACGCGGCCTCCTGGTCGCCCATCGACACCACGGCCTGGTACGAAGCGCGGTCCGCCGTCGTCGCCCTGCGGGACGTCCTGATCGCCGTCGGCCTCGCCGAGCACTTCCCCTACCTCCGGGCCGACGTCAACGCCTTCGGCCACGGGTTCGTCGAACTCGGCCGCACCACACCGGAAGCCGCCACCCGGCTCGCCGAACTCCTCGCCACAGCAGAGAAGAACCCCGCCTGACAGGAGGTATCGCCATGCGCCCCGCAGCCGACAACGCTCGAACCTGCGCACCACCTGCCGAGGTCCTGGACGCCAACATCCCCTATGTCCGTGGCTGGCGCACGGCGAACAACGCTACGAGCGAACTCGCCAAACGCCTCACAACAGCCGGCCTGAACGACGGTTTCGGAGCGCTCAAGGCGGAAGTGAACGTCCACGGTGACGGCTTGGTCAACCTCGGCCCCGTCCCCGCCGACGCAGTCCACCGCCTGGCCACGCTCCTCGCCAACGGCCTCTGTGCAGAGCTGGATCACATCGCCGCGCACGACGAAGCGGCCTGACCCCACACATCCCGGTCGGGTACGCAGAGCGCTCCCGCGCACCCGGCCGGACCAACGCACCACCGGACCAATATTCGGCAACGGCCGCCACAGGCCGGCTCGCACCGACCAAACGCCCAACGGTGTCGAGACAACACAGCCGAGGTCCCCTCACATACGGGCCCCAACAGGAATCGACCTGACGTCCTGACCTGCGAGGGGACTTGATCCCGTGATCAACAAGACCGGACGGCTCCTGACCGTCCCCCAGACCGCCGACCGGCTC
This sequence comes from Embleya sp. NPDC059213, assembly GCF_042754445.1. NCBI lineage: Bacteria > Bacillati > Actinomycetota > Actinomycetes > Kitasatosporales > Streptomycetaceae > Embleya > Embleya sp. NPDC059213. The sequence continues at coordinate 15,497 of NZ_JBHZAV010000096.1, read as the reverse complement.
AACGTTGGCGAGCGCTTTGTTCGTCGCCTTATCGCAGAGCGACGCATCACTTTCGTTCGGATCGGCCGCCACGTCCGCATACCGACGGACGCAGTCGAAGCCTTCATCTCAGCCGGACGCGTCGAATCCGGCACGACTCACAGAAGGGCCGCTTGATGCCCAATAACAAAGGAAGGCGTCGTCGCTTCGGCGCGGTCCGGCAACTGCCGTCGAAGAAGTGGCAGGCGCGGTACCCAGACCCGACCGGCAAGTTGATCAACGCCGACCGGACCTTCGTCACCAAGACGGCTGCCGAAGAGTGGCTTACCGACACCGAATCGGAGATGCGGCGCGGCGACTGGATCGATCCACGTGGCGACATGGTCTTCGGCACTTTCGCCACAGCCTGGATCAAGGAGCGGCCAAACCTCCGGCCTCGTACGCGTGAGCTGTACAGCATCCTGCTCCGAATCCACCTGAAGCCCACGTTCGGCGACGCAGCTATTCCGGCGATCAAGGAGGCTGACGTGCGTCGCTGGCGCGCCACTCGCCTGGAAGGCGGCCTTGGCCTGTCGACCACCGCCAAGTCGTACCGGCTCATGCGCGCGATCATGAACACCGCCGTGGACGACGGCCTGATCCGCCGCAACCCGTGCCGCATCAAGGGCGGCGGTGACGAGAAGGCTCCCGAACGCCCGATCCTCACCCTCGAACAGGTCTTCACCCTCGCGGACGGCGTCGGCCCTCGCTACCGGGCCCTCGTCCTCCTCGCCGCCTTCGGCTCCCTGCGCTGGGGCGAACTCGCCGCGCTCCGACGCGACCATGTAGACCTCGACGCCGGCACCATCCGCATCGACGTGTCCGCCATCGAGATGAGCAACGGCCAACGCGTGACCGGCCCGCCCAAGTCGGCCGCGGGCAAGCGCACCGTGACCATCCCCGCGCCGATCCTGCTCGACCTGCGCCGCCACGTGGAGTGGTTCGCCGAGAAGGAGCCGGACGGCCTGCTCTTCGTCGGCCCGAAGGGCGCCGCTCTCCGCCGCTGCAACTTCGCCCGGGTCTGGCGCCGCGGCACCCGTCACCTCGGCGTGAGCGACCTGCACTTTCACGACCTGCGCCACACCGGCAACGTCCTGGCCGCCGAGACCGGCGCCACCCTCCGAGAGCTCATGGATCGCATGGGCCAGTCCACGTCCCGCGCGGCCCTGATCTACCAGCACGCTCGCGCTGGCCGGGACCAAGCCATCGCCGACGCGATCGCGAAGCGGATCAAGAAGGTCCAGCCCCAAGATCAGCGCGGATCTGGCACGCGAGGCGTAGCGAGCCTGGAAACGGCGAAGGCCCAGGCTGCGGATCATGTCCGTGACCTGGGCCTTCGTGAACGGAGCGGGCGACGAGAATCGAACTCGCGTTCTAAGCTTGGGAAGCTCATGTTCTACCATTAAACTACGCCCGCATCAGGCGCCCCAAGGGGAACCCTGCACCGTCACTGTACCGGATGGTCGAGTGTGGTTGCAGCAACGATTCGTTGCGCGGGCCGGGCGGGGCGGAGCGTTTGGGTGGATCCGGGGGGCTGCGATTACCCTTTCCACGTGCTTCTATCGGACAAGGACATTCGCGCGGAGATCGACTGCGGTCGGGTTCGGATCGATCCCTACGAGCCGGCCATGGTTCAGCCGTCGAGTGTGGACGTTCGACTGGACCGGTTCTTTCGGGTCTTCGAGAACCACAAGTACCCGCACATCGATCCCGCCGTCGAGCAGCCGGATCTCACCCGCATGATCGAGCCGCCGGACGGTGAGCCGTTCATCCTGCATCCCGGTGAGTTCGCGCTCGGTTCGACCTACGAGGTCGTGTCGTTGCCGGATGACGTGGCCTCCCGGTTGGAGGGGAAGAGTTCGCTCGGGCGGCTCGGGCTGCTGACGCACTCCACCGCCGGGTTCATCGACCCGGGTTTCTCGGGGCACGTGACGTTGGAGCTGTCCAACGTCGCGACGTTGCCGATCAAGTTGTGGCCGGGGATGAAGATCGGCCAGTTGTGCATGTTCCGGTTGTCGTCGCCGGCCGAGTTCCCGTACGGGTCCTCGGTGTACGGGTCGCGGTATCAGGGACAGCGCGGGCCCACCCCCTCCCGCTCGTTCAAGGACTTCCACCGGACGAACGTCCGCGACTAGATCGCGGCGAGGCGGCGATCCCGCCCGTACCGCGACCGACCCTCCCGCAGCGAAGACGAAGATGGGCATACCCGGACATGAGTGACGTGCGCGAAAACCTCACTTGGCCGCTGTTCGGCCAGGCCACGCGTGAGCTGGCGACGCAGGTCGCGGAGGACGGGTACGAGCCCGACATCATCCTGTCCATCGCCCGCGGCGGCGTGTTCGCGGCGGGTGCGCTCGCGTACGCGCTGGACGTGAAGAACCTGCACCTGGTCAACGTCGAGTTCTATACCGGGATCGGGACCACCCTGGACATGCCGGTGATGCTCGCGCCCGTGCCGGACGTGGTGGACTTCTCGAACAAGAAGGTGCTGATCGCGGACGACGTCGCGGACACCGGCAAGACGCTGCTGCTGGTCCGGGACTTCTGCGAGGGCAATGTCGCCGAGGTGCGGTGCGCGGTCGTCTACGAGAAGCCGCAGTCGCTGGTCAAGTGTGAGTACGTGTGGAAGCACACCGACGACTGGATCAACTTCCCGTGGTCCGTGCAGCCGCCGGTGGTCACCCGCCAGGGCCAGATCCTCGACGCCTGAGCGGGGCGCATTCGGCACCGGGCACGGGCACAGGGACGGGGCGGCGGCGCACCGCGCCCTCAGCGCCCCTGCGTGCTGAACCGCATCAACGCGCCCAGCACGTCCACCGCACCCGGCAGCCCGCGCTCGATCGGGTCCGGCGGGACCGCCCAGCGGGTGCGTTCGCCGCATGCGGTGGACGAGGGCGGGGCCGGTACGAAGTGGCCCACCGCGTGGTGGCGGACGTCGAACCGGGCCGTGTCGTTGTGGTCGACCGTGTACCAGTAGAGGTTGCGCGCCCCCGGGTCGACCAGGAACAAGAGCCGCTCGCCCGGTAGATGCAGGACCGGCCCCAGCGGCAGCCCGATCACCTCGAGTTGGCGGATCGCCGCGTAGCCGACCTGCGCCGGGGCGTCCAGGACGTCGAACTCCAGGCCGCTCGCGAGCAGGACCGTATACGGCTTGCCGCTCCACCATTCCCAGACGTCGTCGGTGGATCGGGTGGCCCGGGTCAGCCCGGGCTCCGCGGCGGGGTGGGCGCCCGGGTCCGGGCAATCGCCGTCCCCGCACGAACATCGGCCGTCTTCGACGTAGGCACCGGGTAGGACGGGCCAACCCCGATCCACGACGTAGAAGAGGGCGGCGGCCTGGAGCGCAGCCCGGGTGCGTTGCCGCACAAGCATGTCCGTTCCGTTCCTCGCAGCCGCGATGACGACGAGATGTCGCGCGCGGACGGGTGTACTTCTACGAGTACACCGCTCGAAGCCGTTGCCGAACAGATCCGCAACGCGGGCCGACCGTGCCACTTGTGGTCCACCCGGTCCACTGCCGGCACGCTTCCCGCCCGGCCTGACCCGACGTCAGACCGCCACCGCCCCCACCGCCGCCATCCACCCCACCGAAACGCCGGGACCCGAAGACGTCGGGCCACCAAGCCGCCGAGCCGTCCGGCCACCAGGCCGCTCAGCCGTCAGGCCGCCCAACCACCAAGCCGCCCAGCCGTCAGGCCGCGAAGCCGCCAAGCCCAAGCCGTCAGGACGTCAACGGCAGCTTCAACACCAACAGCAACGCGATCAACTCCACCGCGACACACCCCAGCGCCCGAGGCCACGGCAACTCGTGCACCCGCGTCATCAACATCGTCAGCAGCCACGCGGTCAGCGCGAACGACGCGATGCCGATGCCGGCCACGATCGGATTGTCGTCGGGCGCGAACAGCGCGACCACCAACCGCGGCGCGTCCGCGATCCAGACCAGGATCATCGACAGCGTGATGAACGGCGTCGGCGACCCGTTCCCGCCGAACTGGGTCGCGAGCGCATGCGACACCAGCCCGAGCAGTGCGCAGAACGCCGGCACCATGACGACCACCATGCCGAGCGCGGGCACGCTCGTACTCAGCGTCGAGTCGACGAGTTCCTTGCGGGACGCGTCGTTCGCGAACACCGCGAGTGCGCCGCCGAGCGCGGACATGATCAGCGCCGGCCACCACACCGCCTGGTCGCGGACCGCGTCCATGGTGCGCAACGGGCGCAGCGCGAACCCGCTCAGGACCTCTTTCCAGTGCAGGTGCCGCGGCGGCGGACCGCTGAACTGCTGCGGCGGCTGCGGGTACTGCTGCTGTTGTCGAGGCGACACCGCGGGCGTCACCGTCGTGTACTCCTCGGGCGGCGCCCCGTAGATGTAGAGACTCGTCTCGTCGGGCAGCGACAGAGGTCCGTAGTTCGGGTCGCCCGAGCCGCCGCCCGGTCCACCCTGCGGCGACGAAGGCGGAGGCGGCGGGGGAATCTGCTGCCCATACCCCTGCTGCCCGTACCCCGGTTGCCCGTCGTGCCCCTGTTGCCCGCCGTAGCCCTGCTGCCCATACCCCTGTTGGCCCCCGTAGTGGCCCTGTTGGCCACCGTACGGATCGCCGTTCGCCCCGCCGTGCTGAGGTGGGTAACCCTGGCCGGCAGGCGGGGGCTGTTGCCGGTACGGGTCGTAGGGTCCATTGCCAGTCACATCAATGACGGTACCGGCAGTTCGACTCACCGCGTCGTCTCGGGACGGTCGTAATTCGGGCACAAAAAAGCGACCGCCGTCGACTCTTCGAAGGAGAATCGACGGCGGTCGCACCACGCGTCACACGAGCCCTACTCGGCCCCCGCGCCCGCCGGTGCCGCTTCGGTCGCCGGTGGTTCGGGGAGTTGCACGGATTGCAGGAGGAGTTGGGCGACGTCGACGACGCGGAGTTCCTCCTTGGCCTCGCCCGCCTGCTTCTTGGCGTTGATCGAGTCGGTGAACATCACCAGGCAGAACGGGCACGCCGTGGAGACGATGTCGGGCTTCAGGGAGAGGGCCTCGTCCATGCGCTCGTTGTTGATGCGCTTGCCGATGCGTTCCTCCATCCACATCCGCGCGCCGCCCGCACCACAGCAGAACCCGCGCTCGCGGTGCCGGTGCATCTCCTCGTTCCGCAACCCCGGCACCCGCGCGATGATCTCCCGCGGCGGCGTGTACACCTTGTTGTGCCGCCCCAGATAGCACGGGTCGTGATACGTGACCAGGCCCTCCACCGGCGCCACCGGCGTCAACCGGCCCTCGTCCAGCAGATGCTGCAGCAACTGCGTGTGGTGGATCACCTCGAAGTGCCCCTCCAACTGCGGGTACTCGTTGGCCAACGTGTTGAAACAATGCGGACACGTCGTCACGATCCGCTTGCGCGGCGCGTCCTCCAACGCCGCGTTCAACGTCGCCACGTTCTGCGCCGCCAACATCTGGAAGACCACCTCGGAACCCAACCGGCGCGCCGAGTCGCCCGTGCAGGACTCCTCCTTGCCCAGGATCCCGTACCGCACCCCGGCGATGTGCAACAACTCCGCGAACGCCTTCGTCGTCCTCTTCGGCCCGTCCGCCAACGCCCCCGCGCAACCCACCCAGTACAGGTACTCCAACTCCGCGGGCTCCACGTCCCGCCCGACGATCGGCACCTCGATCCCGGTCGCCTTTTTGAGTTCCCTCACCCAGTCCAGGCGGGCCTTGGTCGCCACGCCCCACGGGTTGCCCTTGTTCTCCAACCCCTTGAGCATCGTCGCCGCCTCGGAGGGGAACGCGCTCTCGATCAACACCTGGTACCGGCGCATGTCCACGATGTGGTCCACGTGCTCGATGTCCACCGGGCACTGCTCCACACACGCCCCGCACGTGGTGCACGACCACAACACGTCCGGATCGATCACCCCGTTCTCCTCCGCCGTCCCCACCAACGGCCGCGCCGCCTCCGCCAGAGCCGCCGCCGGAACCCGCGCGAGCTGCTCCGGCGTCGCCTTCTCGTTGCCCTCGTCGTCGAGCCCGCCGCCCGCCAACAGATACGGCGCCTTCGCGTACGCGTGCTCCCGCAACGACATGATCAACAACTTCGGCGACAACGGCTTGCCCGTGTTCCACGCCGGACACTGCGACTGACACCGACCACACTCGGTACACGTCGAGAAGTCCAACAACCCCTTCCAGGTGAAATGCTCCACCTGCGAGACCCCGAACACCGCGTCGTCCGCCGGATCCTCGAAATCGATCACCACACCACCCGACCGCATCGGCTGCAACGCACCCAACGCGACCCCACCATCCGCCTCACGCTTGAAGTAGATGTTGAAGAACGCCAGGAACCGATGCCACGCAACACCCATGCTCGGGTTCAGACCGATCGTCACCGCCCACGCGCCGGTGGCGGTCAACTTGATCATCGCGGTCAGGTAGACCAGGTTCTCCAGCGTGGACTCGCTCAGGTCCTGGAACGCCAGGCTCAGCGGATACGACGCGAAGAAGCCCGCCTCGTAGTGGTCCACCCCCAGCAGGGCGGCCTCCAGGGCCCGCAGCGTCAGGATCGCGAGGCCGATCACCAGGATCGTCCACTCGACGTAGTACGCCTGCCAGGACACCGAGCCGGCGAACCGCGACTTGCGGCCCGGACGCGAGGGCAGGCTGAGCTGCCGGATGACCATCAGCACCACGATGCCGACGAAGGTGGCCAGCGCGATGAACTCGGTGAAGAGTTCGTAGGGCAACCAGTCGCCGATCACCGGGAACACCCAGTGCGCGTCGAAGAGCTGGACGATCGCGGTGACGATGGTCAGGCCGAGGGTCAGGAAGCCGACGGCCACGAACCAGTGGGCCACGCCGACGACGCCCCACTTGAGCATTCGGGTGTGGCCGAGGAACTCCCGGCCGAGGGTCGCGGTGCGCTGCGCGGGTTGTCCGGTTCGGCTGCCGTCCGGCTGGCCGACCTGGACGAAACGATAGATGTGCGCGACGGCGCGCGCCGCGAGCGCGGCGCCGACCACCAAGGTGACCAGCGAGATCACGATCGCTGCGAGCTGCATGGGCGTTCGGCTCCTCCGGTGGGACGTCCCTTCCGGGGCGTGTATCGGCCGACAGCGTATGGCCGTGCGGGCATCTTACCCACTGGTAACTTAACCACTGCATCGATGATATCCGTCACGCTGGACGCTACCGGCTTCGCGGGTTTTGTCCGCTTCGCTCGGCCCTGGGTGATCTTGTCGTACCGCGCGTGTCGTGCCCGGCCCGACCATCGCCTGACGCCCCGTCAGATTCGTGTCCACAGGCATGCTGCCACGCCGAGGCGCCGGGACCCCCACCAGGTCCCGGCGCCGTGACAGGCCCGCCCGGCCGCGCGCCGAGCCGTTCGATCAGAGCGTCTTCGCGCCCGCCGGCTTGCGAGGCTGCACGACCAGGGTGTCGCTCGCCTCGTCCAGGTCGACCACGACCGTGTCGCCGTCGCCGATCTCGCCCGCGAGCAGCGCCCGAGCCAGCTTGTCGCCGATCGCGGTCTGGATCAGCCGACGCAGCGGGCGCGCGCCGTACGCCGGGTCGTACCCGGTCAGCGCGAGCCACTCGCGGGCCGCGTCGGTCACCGTGAGGGTGATCCGGCGGTCCTTGAGCCGGGCGCCGAGCCGGTCGACCTGGAGTCCGACGATGTGCGCGAGCTCCGCGGTGCCAAGCGCTTCGAAGAGCACGATGTCGTCGAGCCGGTTGAGGAACTCCGGCTTGAACGCGTTGCGCACGACGTCCATCACCATGCCCTGCTGCTGCTCCCGGGACAGCGCCGGGTCGACCAGGTACTGCGATCCCAGGTTCGAGGTCAGGATCAGCACCACGTTGCGGAAGTCGACCGTGCGGCCCTGGCCGTCGGTCAGTCGCCCGTCGTCGAGCACCTGGAGCAGCACGTCGAAGACCTCGGGGTGCGCCTTCTCCACCTCGTCCAGCAGCACCACCGAGTACGGCCGACGGCGGACCGCCTCGGTGAGCTGGCCGCCCTCCTCGTAGCCCACGTAGCCGGGCGGCGCACCGACCAGGCGCGCGACCGAGTGCTTCTCCGCGTACTCCGACATGTCGATCCGCACCATCGCGCGCTCGTCGTCGAAGAGGAAGTCGGCGAGCGACTTGGCCAGCTCGGTCTTGCCCACCCCGGTCGGGCCCAGGAACAGGAACGAGCCGGTCGGCCGGTCCGGGTCGGCGATGCCGGAGCGGGCCCGGCGGACCGCGTCGGACACCGCCGCCACGGCCGCCTTCTGGCCGATCAGCCGGCGTCCCAGCTCGTCCTCCATCCGCAGCAGCTTGCCGCGCTCGCCCTCCAGCAGCCGGCCTGCCGGGATGCCGGTCCAGGACGAGACCACATCGGCCACGTCGTCCGGGCCGACCTCCTCCTTGACCATCGCGGTGCCGTCCGTGCCCCGGTCCCCTTCGGTCGCGGCGGCCTCGGCCAGCTCGCGTTCCAGGGTCGGGATCCGGTCGTACATCAGCTTCGACGCGGTCTCGAAGTCGCCGTCGCGCTGGGCCCGCTCGGCCTCGCCGCGCGCGGCGTCCAGGCGCTCCTTGAGTTCGCCGACCCGGTTCAGGCCGGCCTTCTCCTGTTGCCACCGCGCGGTCAGGCCGCTGAGTTGCTCCTGCTTGTCCGCGAGGTCCTTGCGCAGTCGCTCCAGCCGCTCCCGGCTGGCCGCGTCGGTCTCCTTGGACAGCGCCATCTCCTCCATCCGCAGCCGGTCGACCGAGCGCTGCAGCTCGTCGATCTCGACGGGGGAGGAGTCGATTTCCATCCGCAGCCGGGACGCCGCCTCGTCGACCAGGTCGATCGCCTTGTCGGGGAGGAAGCGCGCGGTGATGTAACGGTCGGACAGGGTGGCCGCGGCCACCAGGGCCGAGTCGGCGATCTGCACCTTGTGGTGCGCCTCGTACCGGCTCTTGAGCCCGCGCAGGATCGCGATGGTGTCCTCGACGCTGGGCTCGCCCACGAACACCTGCTGGAACCGGCGTTCCAGCGCGGGGTCCTTCTCGATGTGCTTGCGGTATTCGTCCAGCGTGGTCGCGCCGACCAGGCGCAGTTCGCCGCGCGCGAGCATCGGCTTGAGCATGTTGCCCGCGTCCATCGAGCCGTCGCCGCTGGCACCCGCGCCCACCACGGTGTGCAGTTCGTCGATGAAGGTGACGACCTGGCCGTCGCTGGACTTGATCTCGTTCAGCACCGCCTTGAGCCGCTCCTCGAACTCGCCGCGGTACTTCGCGCCCGCGACCATCGCGCCCAGGTCGAGCGCGATCAGCCGCTTGTCGCGCAGCGACTCGGGTACGTCGCCGGCCACGATCCGGCGGGCCAGCCCCTCCACGACGGCGGTCTTGCCCACCCCGGGTTCACCGATCAGTACCGGGTTGTTCTTGGTGCGGCGGGACAACACCTGGACCACCCGGCGGATCTCCGAGTCGCGGCCGATGACCGGGTCGAGCTTGCCGTTGCGGGCCTCCTCGGTCAGGTCCCGGCCGTACTTCTCCAGTGCCTGGTAGGTGTTCTCCGGATCCTGCGAGGTGACCCGCGCGCTGCCGCGCACCGCCTTGAAGGAGTCGAGCAGTGCCTGCGGGGTGGCCCCCGCGTCGCGCAGCGCCTCGGCGACCGGGCCGGAGCGGCCGGACGCGAGTCCGACCAGGAGGTGCTCGGTGGACACGAACATGTCGCCGAGCTTGTCCGCCTGCTTCTCCGCCTCGTCCAGCGCGAGCATCGTCTCGCGGGCGAGCTGCGGCGCGGCCACCGTGGATCCGGACGCGCTCGGCAGGCGATCCGCGATCTGTCCGGCCGCGACCTTCAGGAGCGGCACGTCCACACCGGCCGCGCCGAGCAGCGGGACCGCGATCCCCTCGGGCTGTTCGAGCAGGGCGAGCAGCAGATGCGCGGGCTCCACCTGGGGGTGTCCCGCCGCGGAAGCCTTGCGGATGGCGACCGAAAGGGCCTCTTGGGCCTTGGTGGTGAGCTTCTGTGCATCCATGTGAGGTGTGCGACTCCTTCGATTCGGGCACGCGCTGTCACTGCCATCATCCCGTCCGTGCCGCGCGTGTACCGCACCCGAACGGTTCGTTGACTGTGAGAACCACAACTAAGTTGAGTCTATTCCACTCAACCGTGCGTCGGTGTGCATGCCTAGACTGCGGACATGCCAGATGTGTCCGGTGCCCTCGAAACACTCGACGCGCTCGCGGATGCGGCGGTACGGCTCATCCCGGCGGCGCCCGGGGCCGACCGTGTCGTGCTCGGCCTCGCCGGTCCGCCGGGAGCCGGGAAGTCCACGCTCGCCGGGCGCCTGGTGCGCGCGATCGAGCAGCGGGTCGGCGTCGGTACCGCCGCGTACGTGCCGCTCGACGGCTTCCACCTCTCGAATATGCAGCTCAAGCGGATCGGCCGGTTGCATCGCAAGGGCGCGGTGGACACGTTCGACGTGTGGGGCTACGCGACCACGCTGGCGCGCGTGGTGCACGAGGTGGACCGGGACGTGTACGTGCCGGACTACGACCGCACGCTGCACGAGCCGGTGGCCGCGCGGCACGTGGTCCGTCCCGGCACCCGGATCGTGGTGACCGAGGGCAACTACCTCGCCCTGGACGCCCCCGGCTGGACCGACGCCTACTGCCTGATGACCGAGGTCTGGTACGTGCACGCCTCGGACCGGGTCCGCGACGAGCGGTTGACCAGGCGTCAGCGCCGGGGCGGTCGCAGCCCCGGCGAGGCGATGGCCTGGGTCGCGGGCAGCGACCGCCCCAACGGCGAACTGGTCAAGCGTTCCAAATCCCGCTGCGCGCGGGTGGTCACCGTGGTCTGGTGACGGGCCCGAGCGGCGCGCCGATGCCGCGCGCCGAACCCCGCCGGCCGCGCCCGCTCTAGGTGAGCCACCCCGGCGTCGGCACCAGCAGTTCCACGTTGCGGTCCTCCAACCGGCCCCGTCGGCCGTCCACCTTCGCGTCGGGGCGGTCGCGCTCCTGCCAGTCGTTGCCCGCGAGTTCGCGGGCCAGCGCGGCCAGCGCGACCGGGCTGTCCAGCTTGCCGCCGTTGGACTCGGGCCCGGCGGAGTCGACGATGGTGCCGTAGATGGAGAGCGTGCCGTTCTTGTTGTCGCCGATCTCCACGATCCGCGCCTGCGAGGGCCAGTCGATGTGCGACGCGGTGTTGATCTCCCAGAAGCCGCCGGGGACCGCGCTGCCCGCCGGCCGCGGGTAGGGCTTCACGTTGTTGTCGTGGGTGTGCCCGTTGACCCACAACACGACGTTCGGGAAGCGCAGCAACAGCGCCTGCACCTGCGGGCCCAGGATCCGCGCGGGTTGTCCCGAGGGCACCGTCTTGTTCACCAGCGTGTCGATGGTGTGGTGGCTGAACAGCACGAACAGCATGTCCTGGCCGGTGCCCTGGACCACCTTGCCCTGCTCGTCCAGGTAGCTGGAGCTGCCCTTGACCAGGTGGTCCTGGAGCCAGGCGAACTGGGTCGGGTCCAGGCAGCCGGAGTCCAGGCCGTACTGGTTCACCGTGTCCAGGACCAGGCAGCGCACCCGACCCTGGTCGAAGCTGTAGTACGCGGTCTTGGCGTCCAGGTTCGCCTGGGTGAAGCCGTGGCCCTTGGGCAGGCCACTGGTGTTGAAGTGTTCCTTGATCGTCTCCGCACGGTCGATCAGCCGGCGGTCCGGGTCGGCGGTGACCTTGCGCTTGGGCCCCGACAGCAGCGCGGCGAGCGCGTCCGGCTTGCCGCTCTGCAGCCCGAGTGCGAGCGAGACGATGGTCTGACCCGCGGATATGTCGAGCACCTTCTCGTCGCCGACCGCGACCTTGGCCAGCAGTTCGTTGACCGGCAGGTTGCCCTGGACCAGGCCGTCGTGGTTGCCGTACGCGCTGTACCAGGGGGTCTTCAGGCCGGTCGCCTCGAACGGACGCCGGCACGCGTCGAGCAGGCCCGGCACGGTGGGGAAGCCGTAGTCGCGCCGCGGCACGTCGTCCTTCTGCCCGGCCGGCGTGCCGTCCGGGTGCCAGTAGCGCTCGTGGTACGCGACCGCGTCCATCGGGCCCTCGTACTTGTTCCGGTCGCCCGAGTCCGGGGTGACCTTCTTTCCGCCGTCCAACACGTCGATGTACCAACGCAGTTCGTTGAACTGGATGTTGTCGGTGTTGTCGCCCGTGCAGATGGTGAAGGCGAGCGGCCGACCCAGCGCCGGGCCCTTGCCTATCCGGTTCAGCGACTGCACCATCGCCTCGGCGATCTGTGCGGTCAGCACCTCCTGCGGGCGATACGACGACTGGAACGGCAGCAGCTTCGCGAACGGCTGGTCCTTGTCGCTGTGCCGGTCCAGGAAGTCCACCCGCGCGGTCGACTGCGAGTCCTGGATGTGGATGTCGGTCAACTGGGTGAAGGCGACCAGCGGTTCGCTCTTGGCCTTGCTGCCCGGGCCGGCGCCCGGGGCCAGCTCGGTGCGCAGCAGGTGTGGTTCGCCGGGTCCGGCGACCACCTTGCGGTAGCCGCCCGCGCCGGGCGGGCCGAGCACCAGGGTGCGCTCCAGCGTGGTGCCGGCCGCGCCCGCCGGACCGCCGGGGCTCGGGGCGCCGGATTTGGGCGCCTCGCTCGACTTCTTCGTGTCCGGCTCGTCCTTGGCGTCGGTGCACGCCGCCGCTCCGAGCAGTGCCGCGCTCGCGGCCGAGTACTTCAGGACGTCCCGACGATTCGGCTTCATGCGGCGACCCTACTGACGCGTATCGAGCGGCATCAAGGTTGCTCGGAACCCCACTCGCGACCGCTCGGCCGGCCGAACCGCATGCACGAACGAGGGGCGCGGCCGAAGCCACGCCCCTGGGGTATCGCCGACCGGCCGTGCGTCAGTCGGTGCGTCCGCGCCTGGGTTTCCAGACCACCAGCGCGGTGCCCGCCTGCGGTCGGACCGGGACCAGATCGCGCCGGTAGGAGGCGTGTACGGCCGCCTCGCGGCGGGCGCTCGCGTCGGTCGCCTCGTGCAGCCCGTGTTCCAACTCGGCCACGCGCATGCGCAGCGCGAGCACCTGGTTCTCCAGTTCCAGGATGCGTTTGATCCCGGCGAGGTTGATGCCGGCCTCCTGGGAGAGCCGCTGCACCTCGCGCAACTGCACGATGTCGCGGGCGGAGTAGCGCCGCCCGCGACCGGCCGTGCGGTCCGGCGAGACCAGGCCGAGTCGGTCGTACTGGCGCAACGTCTGCGGATGCAGGCCGGACAGTTGTGCGGCCACCGAGATCACGTAGACCGGCGAGGTCTCGTCGATCTCGTAGCCACGCCGCCCGCCGATGCCGCCGTCGCCGCCCAAACCGCCCGGTCGCATGTCATGCCCCCTTCGCCGCGTCCAACAGATCGGCTCGGGGATCGTGCGCGACGGTCGCCTCGCGGAACGCCTCCAGCGCCTCGCGCGCCTTGTCGTTCAGCAGTTGCGGAACCGTCACCTCGATGGTGACCAGGAGGTCGCCCCGAGTGCCGTCCTTGCGTGCCGCACCGCGCCCGCGCACGCGCAACGTGCGGCCGTTGCCCGTGCCCGCGGGGAGCTTGAGCGTGACCGGGACGCCGCCCAGGGTGGGCACGGTGATCTCCGCCCCGAGCGCGGCCTCCGGAAAGGTGACCGGCACGGTGACCGTGAGGTTGTCGCCCTTGCGGCCGAATACGGCGTGCGACTTGACGTGCACCACGACGTAGAGGTCGCCGGAGGGGCCGCCGCGCTCGCCGGGAGCGCCCTTGCCCTTGAGCCGGATCCGCTGGCCGTCCTGGACCCCGGCCGGTATCCGGACCTGCATCGTGCGCGAACTCTTGGCCCGACCGCTGCCGTTGCACACGATGCACGGGTCGTCCACCAGCAGCCCGCGGCCCTTGCAGTCGCGGCACGGCTCGGAGAAGCCGAAGCCGCCCTGCGGCCGACTGACGTTGCCGGAACCGGCGCAGGTCGGACACATCCGCGGGGTGGTGCCCGCGGCCGCGCCCGTGCCGTTGCAGTGCCGACACGGCTCGGAGCTGGTCAGTCGGATCGGCACGGTGGCGCCGTCGACCGCGTCCGCGAAGCCGAGGGTGACCTCGGACTCCACGTCCGAACCGCGCCGGGGCTGCTGGCGTCCGGTCTGGCGACCGCCGCCGAACAGCCCGCCGAAGATGTCGCCCAGCCCACCGGCGTTGCCCGCACCGCTCTGTTGCTGGCCACCGAAGATGTCGCCGAGGTCGAAGGGGAAACCGCCGGCGCCGCCCTGGCCGCCGCCGGGGCCGCGGAAGCCGCCCCCGCTGCCGAACAGGGTGCGCGCCTCGTCGTACTCCTTGCGCCGCTTGTCGTCGGCGAGCACGTCGTAGGCTTCCGAGATCTCCTTGAACCGTTCCTCGGCCTTGGTGTCACCCTTGTTCTTGTCCGGGTGGAACTCGACGGCGAGCTTGCGGTAGGCCTTCTTGATCTCGGCGGTGCCGGCGTCCTTGGGGACGCCGAGCACCTTGTAGTAGTCCTTCTCCAGGTAGTCCTTCGTACTCATGCGCCCCTCGCCGATCGGGTCGGGGAGCCCTCGTGCTCCGAGCGCCCGTTTCCGGATCCACTCCACCCGCGCATCGGCGTCCCTCCTCTCCGCTTCTCGTCGTCTGGTTCCCGGTGACGGTTCAGCTTCCGGCCGCTTCGCCCGACTCCTCCGGACCGCCCTCGGCTTCCGCCGTGGGTTCCGCGACCGCCACCCGCGCCGGTCGGATGATCCGCTCGCCGACCTGGTAGCCGGGCTGCAGGATCTCCACGCACGTGGGTTCGGTGACATCGGTCGCATACGAGTGCAGCAACGCCTCGTGCACCGTCGGGTCGAACGCGTCGCCCTTGGAACCGAAGCTCTGCAGCCCCATCTTGGCCACGATCGACTCCAGCGATTCGGCGACCGACTTGAAGCCGCCCGCCAGTTCGCCGTGGTCACGGGCCCGACCGATGTCGTCGAGCACCGGGAGCAGTTCGCTCAGCACCTTGATGGCGGCCAGTTCGCCCGCCACGTTGCGGTCCCGCTCGACGCGCTTGCGGTAGTTCGCGTACTCGGCCTGAAGCCGTTGCAGGTCGGCCGTGCGCTCGCCGAGCTGGTTGCGCAGCTCGGCCAGCTCCGCCGCCCCGGGGGCCGGGGCCGCCGCCGAGGCGGCGGTCCCGGTTTCCGGCTTCGGCTCTGTCTCTTGGGCGTCGCCCGGGACGGCGCCGTGGTTCGAGCCGGTCCCTTCGGTCACGCAGCACCGCCCTTACGGTCCTCGTCGACGATCTCGGCGTCCACGACGTCGTCGTCGGCAGTGTTGCCCGCCGCGTCGCCGGTCGAACCGGCCGCGCCCTCGGCACCCGGCTGGGCGTTCGCGTACATCGCGGTGCCCAGCTTCTGGCTCGTGGTGCTGACCTTCTCCGCGGCGTCGCGGATGGCGGCCAGGTCCTCGCCCTTGAGCGCGTCCTTGAGCTCGGTCAGCGACGTCTCGACCTCGGTCTTGACGT
>NZ_JBHZAV010000095.1:0-36255 GCF_042754445.1 Embleya sp. NPDC059213 | reverse complement strand
GGCCAGGCTCGGGTCAGGCCGTAGCCGGCGCGGAGGCGGAAGAGGTCTCGGGCGAGTTGCCGGCCGGCGTCGCGCGCTTGCTCCGCCCGTCCCGATCACCGTCGGACCGCCGACTCGCGGTCCGCTCGTCCGCGTCGTGGACGTCGGCCCCCGAGCCGTCGTCCCCCGCGTTCCGATCGCCGATTTCGTTCTCGCCGGCCGCGCGCTCCCCCGAGTCGCGTCGCGTCGAGCCGGCTCGGCGGGTGTTGCGGCGCTCGGCGGCACCGCGGCCGACCCGATCGCCCGTCGTGGCACGCGCCGCGACGGCCGCCAACGCGGCCCGCAGTTCGGCCGGGTCGACCGGCGGGGAGACGGGTCCGGCCTCGGATCCGTCCCCCCACGTGTTCGACCACTCGCCGGCAGGGCGACCCACGAGCTCAGCCCTCCTCGGGTTCCGCTTCCGCCGGCACGTCGACCCGCGGGCCGACGCCGAGCTTCTCCTTGATCTTCTTCTCGATCTCGTCGGAGAGGTCGGGGTTGTCCTTGAGGAACTTCCGCGCGTTCTCCTTGCCCTGACCGAGCTGGTCGCCCTCGTACGTGTACCAGGCGCCGGACTTGCGCACGAAGCCGTGCTCGACGCCCATGTCGATCAGGCCGCCCTCGCGGCTGATCCCGACGCCGTAGAGGATGTCGAACTCGGCCTGCTTGAACGGCGAGGCCAGCTTGTTCTTGACCACCTTGACCCGGGTGCGGTTGCCGACCGCCTCGGTGCCGTCCTTGAGCGTCTCGATCCGTCGGATGTCCAGACGCACGGACGCGTAGAACTTCAGCGCCCGACCACCGGTGGTGGTCTCCGGCGAGCCGAACATCACGCCGATCTTCTCGCGAAGCTGGTTGATGAACAGCGCGGTGGTGTTCGTCTGGTTGAGCGCACCGGTGATCTTGCGGAGCGCCTGGCTCATCAGTCGGGCCTGGAGGCCGACGTGCGAGTCGCCCATCTCGCCCTCGATCTCGGCGCGCGGCACGAGCGCCGCCACCGAGTCGATGACAATGATGTCGACCGCGCCGGAGCGCGTCAGCATGTCGACGATCTCCAGCGCCTGCTCGCCGGTGTCCGGCTGCGACACCAGCAGGGCGTCGGTGTCGACGCCCAGCTTCCGCGCGTAATCCGGGTCGAGCGCGTGCTCGGCGTCGACGATCGCCGCGATGCCGCCGGCCCGCTGCACGCTCGCGATCGCGTGCAGTGCCAGGCTCGTCTTGCCGGAGCCTTCCGGGCCGTAGACCTCTACGACGCGACCACGCGGGAGGCCACCGATGCCCAGTGCCACGTCGAGCGAGATCGAACCGGTGGGAATGACCTCGATCGGTGCACGCGCCTCGTCGCCGAGACGCATCACCGAACCCTTCCCGAACTGTCGTTCAATTTGGGCGAGGGCGTTCTCCAACGCCTTCTCGCGATCCTGTCCAGCCATGGATGCCGCCTTGCCGGTCTGTGGTGTTCGCTTCACACCTTGAACGCTAACCCGTCGCACCGACACGGAGGCACGACCGGCCCACGCCTGTGGACAACGTCGGGGGAAGCGTAGCCCGAACTCTTGTTCGAATCAGCCGGCGACACGCCATCGCCCGGCGGCATCCACCCATACGGGGGACGCCCGGTGTGCGGCGACAGCGACCCCGCCCCGACTCAGGCCCCCGCGGCGACCTCACGCGAACGGCGCACCCGGTGCCGGCGCAGGTAGTAGAAGGCGAGGTTCCCGTCCAGCGCGGCGAGCAGCACGAAGGGCACGCCGAGCCAGCTTCCGTTGACGAAGGCCACCACGGCGGCGGCGAGCGCCAGGACGCACACGATCACGGCGAGGACGACGATGCGGGGCATGGCGGGGGGCTCCAGACGGGTGCGAACGAGGAACGACCGCGGCGATACGGGCGCGGCACGGCTCCATTGTCGCCCCCGCCGAACCGGCCGCGGCACCGGCCGCCGACGGCACGGAAGGCGCGAGTCGGGCCCGGAAATCCGAGGGAAGTTGAATCCACAACAAAGCCGCGCTACATTGTTAAACGTTCAACAACCTGCTTCGCCCCGTCTCGCCGTCCACGGAGGACCCCATGTCCCGCATCCTGGCCATCTCCGGCTCGCTGCGCGCCCAGTCGTTCAACACCGCGCTCCTGAACGCCTTCCAGCCGTTCGCCCCCGAGGGCATGCAGATCGAGGTGTACAAGGGTCTGGACGAGCTCCCGCACTTCAACCAGGACCTGGAGGCCGACCCGCCGGCGTCCGTGGTGCGCCTGCGCGAGGCGATCGCCGATGCGGACGGCCTGATCATCGCCACCCCCGAGTACAACCGCAGCCTGCCGGGCGTGCTCAAGAACGCGCTGGACTGGGCCTCGCGTCCGTACGCCCAGGGCGTGCTGGCCGGCAAGTCGATCGTCGCGATCTCCGCCTCGCCGGGCGTGCAGGGCGGCATCCGCGCGCTGATCCAGCTCAAGACCCTGCTCCGGGACCTGAACAACTTCGTCGTCTCCGGCCCGGAGATCTCCGTCCCCGAGGTGCACACCCGGCTCGGCGTCGAGGCCGACGTACAGCACGTGCTCACCGACCCGGCCACCGCCGGCATGGTCACCCACGTCCTGGCCGGCCTGCAGGACGCGATCGACAACAACGCCGGCGAACTGGTCGCCCGCCCGCTGGGCACCTGGGCCGCCTCGCTGGCCTGACCCCAGCGGTCCCCCACGACGCAGGACGGCACCGGGCCCGGCACATCCGATCGGATGGCGCCGGGCCTCGTGCCGTCACCGGCCGTGCCACCAGCGCACGGACCACCGGTCCCCCCGCGCGCGCCGCCGTACCGTCGCCCATTGCGCGAAAAGACCCCCGACCCGCGTTCGCGGATCAGGGGCCCTGGTCGGATTGCCGACGGACGAGTCGGCCTCTACGCCGGGTTCTGTCTCCCGGGAGCCTTGCGGCGCCCGGGGAGGCGGCCATCCATCTACGACTGCCGTTGCCGACAGCCTCCAGCGGTCTACCCGCGAACTCGGGCGGGCCGCCCTCGAACGTTCGCGCAGAGCACGCCATTTCGCAGGCGTACTCCTCTTGACCTTGCTCCGGGTGGGGTTTACCTAGCCGCCCGAGTCACCTCGGGCGCTGGTGGTCTCTTACACCACCGTTTCACCCTTACCGGGCGTCCGAGGACGCCGGCGGTCTGTTTTCTGTGGCACTGTCCCGCGGGTCACCCCGGGTCGGTGTTACCGACCACCCTGCCCTGTGGAGCCCGGACGTTCCTCGGCGGAACCCTCCGAGGAGGAATCCCGACGCGGCCGCCCGGCCGACTCGTCCGCCGTACCGGCCATCCTAGCGGGGGCGAACCGCACCCTTCGCCGGGAGTCGTCCGCCTCGGTCAGCCGGACCCGGACCCGCTCGCCCAGCCCCAGGCCCGTGCCGTCGAAGCGGGCTCGCACGGCCGGCTCGGCCAGTTGCACGGTCCCGCCGTCGCCGCGGTCGTTCAGGTCCACCACCACCGCGTCGAACTCGTCGCCGACGTGATCGGCGAGCACGACCGCCTCGACCAGGGACACCGCCTCGCGCTCGACCTCGTGCGCCCGGCGGTCGCCGGTCTCCATCGCCTTCGGCAGCTCGTGCAGCCGGGCGCCCACCCACTCGGGCACGTCGGTACCCGCGACCAGCGACACGCAGATCTCGCCCGCGTACCGGTCGACCAGGCGCCGCAGCGGAGCGGTCACGTGCGCGTACTCGTCGGCCACCGCCGCGTGTCCGGCCTGCTCCGGCACGCCGGCGTCGAACGCGGTGTAGCCCGCCCCGCGCAGCAGTCCGGTGGCCTCCTGGAGGAACGCCGCGTGCCGGGGGTTGTCCGGGTCGAGCGAGCGGATCACCGCGCCGTACGTGCCGCCCTCGGGCCAGGCCACGTCCAGCGCCCGGCCGACCCGGCGGACCTGGGCCAGCGCCTCCGGCGGCGGTGGCGGCAACGTACGCAGGATGCCCACGCCCGCATACGTCATCAGGTCGGCGGCGGCGATGCCGGTGAGCAGCGAGATCTGCGCGTTCCAGCCCTCGGCCGGGATCGGTGCCCGGTATTCCAGGCGCCACGAGTCGCCGTGCTCGACGATCTCCTGCTCCGGGATCGGCAGGCTCACCCCGCCGCGATCGCTCTCGAGCAGCTCGCGCAGCCGGCCGATCTCGGCGAGCAGCGCCAACGGCTCCTCGGCGATGCCCGCGTCGATGGCGCGTTGCACCTGCGGATAGTCGAACCGGATCCGGCTGCGCACCAGCGCGCGAAAGACGTCGGTGCCGATCAGGTCGCCGGACGCGTCCAGGTCGAGCACCCACACCAGCGCGGGCCGATCCTGCCCCGGGAGCAGACTGGCCGCCGCCTCGGACAGGGTCGGCGGATGCAGCGGGATGCGCTCGTCCGGCAGATAGAGGGTCTCCACCCGGCGCATCGTCTCCGCGTCCAGCGCACCGCCGGGGGTGACCCAGGCCGCCACGTCGGCGATCGCGTAGTGCACCCGATAGCCGGTGTCCGTACGGACCAGGTGCATCGCCTGGTCCAGGTCCATCGACTCGGCCGGATCGATGGTCAGGAACGGCAACCCCGTCAGGTCCCGACGAGCCAGGGTCGGCCCGCGCCGGGCAGCCGCCTCCGCCTCCGCCAGCACCTGCGGCGAGAACGGCCCCGGCAGCCCGAGGTCCGCACGCAGACGGGTGAAGCCGGCCCGCAGGCGGTCACCGTCGGCGGACCTGATGTGGAGATGGCGACGAGGCACGGATCGAGCTTAGGAAAGATCCGCTGCGGTGCGAAGGATTTTCACGGCTTTTCGCCCGCCCGCCCGGCGCCGCCGCGTCGTGTTCGGTCCGGCTCGTCCCCATAAACTTGGTCGGTCCCCTGTCCGGTCCGCGCCGCTTGGAGTCCCGCCCGTGCTCGTGTTGTTGCCGCCCTCCGAGGGCAAGGCCGCTACGGGGACGGGCCCCGCGCTCGACCTCGCGAGCCTTTCGATGCCGGAACTGAACTCCGTGCGGCGGCAGGTGCTCGACTCGTTGATCACCCTGTGCGAGGGCGACGAGCTCAAGGCCCTCGAAGTGCTCGGCCTCGGCCCGAAGCTGCACGGCGAGGTGCTGCGCAATCTCGACCTGCGCGAGGCACCCGCGTTGCCGGTGGCCACCTTGTACACGGGCGTGCTCTACGACGCCCTGGACCTGCCCTCGCTCACCGGTGCGGCGGCGGCGCGCGCGGCCGGTTCGATCCTGGTCTTCTCCGGGCTGTGGGGCGCGTTGCGGCCGACCGACCGGGTGCCGCCGTACCGCTGCTCGATGGGTGTTCGCCTGCCCGGCATGGGTGCGCTGGCCGGCCGGTGGCGCCCGGCGATGACGCCGGTGTTGCCGCGGCTCGCGGGCGAGGAACTGGTCCTGGACCTGCGCTCGGCGGCGTACGGCGCGGCCTGGAAGCCGACCGGCGCGGTCGCCGAGCGGACCGCCACGGTGCGGGTGTTGCACGAGCGCGTCGTGGACGGGGTGGCCAAGCGCTCGGTGGTGAGCCACTTCAACAAGGCGACCAAGGGCCGGGTGACCCGCGATCTGCTGGTCTCCGGTGCCGAACCGCGCAATCCGGCCGAACTGGCCGAGGTACTGGGCGGACTGGGCTGGACCGTGGAGACGGCCGAACCCAAGCAGGGCGGCACGCCCTGGGCACTGGACATCGTGGTCGCCGCGGTCTGAACTCGACCACCGTCCGAACGGTTGCGATCGAACCAAGCCTGACCTTGCCTCACCTTGACAAATCAAGGGAGCTTCATGATCCTGACGCTTCCTCCGCAGGCAAAAACCAAAGCATTTCGTCCTACTTTTGGATGATCCGTGCGTCGAGCCCGGCGGAGTCGACGATCCGACATCCATGGGGGATGAGTGAGTTACCCGCCGCCGCCCGGCCAGGACCCGAACCAGCCGTACGGCCAGCCGCAGTACGGGCAACAGCCGTACCCGGGCCAGCAGCAGCACGGCCAGGACCAATACCCGGGTCAGTACCAGCAGTCGCAATACCCGCAGGGACAACCGGGCCCGTACGGGCAACCGCAGTACCCGAACGGCTACCCGCAGGGCGCCGGCTACCCGCCGCCGCCCGGCCGCAGCCGCAAGGGCCTGTGGATCGGCGTCTCGGTGGTCGCGGTGCTCGCGGTCGTCGGCGTGGTCGCCGCGATCGGCCTGTCCGGCGGCGACGACGACAAGAAGAGCTCGGCCGCCTCGACCTCGTCGGCGACCGCGTCGACCGGCGGCAAGTCCGGGTCGGCCACACCGTCGACCAAGCCGACCAAGCGCACCACCGCGCCCGAGCCGGACCCCGACGACGACTCGACCTCGGTGCCCGGACTGGGCGGCGGCGCGCTGGGCGAGGACAACTTCCTCACCACGGTGCACATGCTCATCCCGGCGACGAAGTCGAAGTCGGACGCCGACCTGGTGGCCCAGGGCAAGCAGGCCTGCTCCGACCTCAAGTCGGGGAAGTCCCTGGTGGAGACCTCGACGAAGGTCACCGCGGTGAACGCCCTGCAGGAGAAGGCCATGCTCGTGGGCGCCGCGATGCCCGCGTTCTGCCCGGACCAAACCGGCAAGATCAGGTAGCTGCGGTCCGCAACGCGGGGTGAACGAGTGAATCTCGTCCGCCCCGCGTTGCCACTTCGCCACCGCGTCGTTGATCAGTCTGCCGAATCTGGTCGGCAGTGACGTGGAGGAACGAACGCTGTGACGAACATGAAGAAGGTCGCCGCCGTCGCGGCCATCGCCGGTGGCATCGCGGCCATGGGCGCGGGCGTGGCCAACGCGAGCGCGGACTCCCAGGGTGCGGCCGTCGGGTCGCCGGGCGTCGTCTCCGGCAACCAGATCGCCGTCCCCGTGCACATCCCGGTCAACATCTGCGGCAACACCGTGGACATCCTGATCGGCGTGCTGAACCCGACGTTCGGCAACACCTGCGTCAACGCGGGCTGATCACCCGCCCCGGCCCCCGTCCTCGGTCGAGGGCCGACGCGACCGCCTCGTTCCCGATCCCCGGGAACGAGGCGGTCGTCGTTTGCGGGCGGCGCACCGAAGCGAAGCGATCCGCGATGTACATTTCTCGCGGGTTCGCGGTGCCGGACAGGCGTCGTTCCGATCACCTGCGAACCCTGTCGGCACATCGACTCGAGCTACCCGCGATGATGGGGATTGCCCGGGCCGCTCTTCCGCGTTGTATACGCAGAGGCGCCGGGTGGGGCGCGTATGAAACGCACGCGGAAGAAGGGGTTCCATGGAGCGAATGGGCAGAATGGCCGGATGGCTGCGCCGTCGACCGCGTGAGGACCCGGACGCCGCGCGCGACCGGCGGGCCGGACTGCTCATGGACCTGGTCGAGCGCGGCTGGCCCGTCTGTCCGGCGGCGCACCCGGTGGGCTTCGGCTGTTCCTGTGACCGGGTGGGTTGTCCGGCGCCGGGAATGCATCCGGTCTCGTTCGCGTGGCAGACCCAGGCGTCCACCGATCCGGTCCAGGTGGCGCGCTGGTTGGAGCTGTATCCGGAGGCCAACTTCGTCACCGCGACCGGTGCGGGCCACGACGTGCTGGACGTACCCGCGCGGGCGGGCGAGATCGCCCTGGCGGTGTTCGCCGAGCAGGGCATCGAGATCGGCCCGGTGGCCTCCTGCGGCCCCGAGCGCACGCTGTTCTTCACCGCGACCCGCGGCACGCCCGCCGACGAGGACGAGTGGTGGCCGTGCGAACTGGACTGCCATCCCGAGACGCTGGACGCGCATCCGGGCCTGCGCTGGCACTGCCGCGGCAGCTACGTCCTGGTCCCGTCCGCGCAACACCCCTCGGGACAGCCGGTGCGCTGGATCCGCGGCCCCGAACTCCCGCTGCCCGACCCGCTTCGGGTGCTGGACGTGCTCACCGACGCGTGCGACACGGTGGGCGCGACGGCCGGCGACGTGCGCTGGATGTAGCCGGACCCACCGGCCGGCCCGGCACCGGCGGCTTCACTCGCCGTCGGCGCCGACCAGGCCGTACATCCACCCCACGAGCTGCACCTTGCCGCCGGCCCTGGGCACCACCGCGACGTATTCGGAGAGCCGGTGCTCGGTGACCGCCCGGACCGGCTTGCCGGTCAGGAAGGTCAGCGTCGAGGGGTCCACGTCACCGAGTCGGCGCGGCGGCTGCACGGTGAGCTTGACGCTGTGCTGGAGGGCGAAGAGCACCAGCGCGCCGCCGTCCTTGGTGCGCACCGCGAGCGGCGGGAACTGGTTCGCCGCGCTGTCCACGGTCTGGCGGACGAAGCCCTCGCCGATCGGCTCGTCCCGCTGCCGGCGCAACTGCGCGGTGTAGGGGTCGGGCCCGAACAACTCCGCGCGCGTCTTCCCGTCCTTGAGGAACTCGGTGAGTATGGGCGCCAGTTCGCCGGGGGCGGCGGCCAGTCCCGGGGCGGTCGGGGAGACCGGTTCGAGGTAGCCGTCGGCGTCCTTGGCCAACTCGGGCAGCGGGCTCTGCAGGGTCGGACCCCACGCGGCCTGCCACACCGCGTCCGGGTTCGCCTTGACGAACACCAGCAACTGCGGCTTGGCGTTGTTGAAGTTCGGTGTGCTGTGCACGGCGAACCACTTGGGCCAGCCGATCACCTTGGGGATCAGGTACTCGGGCCGCTCGTGCGTGATCGGGGTCTTGCCCAGATTCCCGCGCGGGTCGGTGAAGCTCAGGATCTTCAGACCGGCCTGGTCCAGCGCACCGAGCGAGCCGGTCTCGACCCGGGCGTTGAGCGGCAGGTCGCGGTTGGCGTAGGCCTGGTTGTTCTGTACCTCGTAGTCGTGCAGCACCTTGCCGGCCGCACGCCGGTCCAGGGCTTCGACGGGCGTCGAGGAACCGTGGACGGCGACACAGCCGGTCGCGGCGAGCGCCGTCACGAGCAGGGCGGCGGTCGCGGCCGCCGCGCGGGGTATGCGCATCGGTACTCGGCAACTCTTCCGGGGGAGCGGGCAGGAGGAGATCTCGCGAAACCTTACTGCCCGCGCCCCGCACGGCATCGAGCCCGTCCGATCCGCACTACACGACGGTCAGCACCTCGGCCCCGGTGTCGGTGACGACCAGGGTGTGTTCGAACTGCGCGGTGCGCTTGCGGTCCTTGGTGACCACGGTCCAGCCGTCGTCCCACATGTCGTAGTCGTAGCTGCCCAGGGTCAGCATCGGCTCGATGGTGAAGGTCATCCCGGGCTCCATCACGGTGGTCGCCCGCTCGTCGTCGTAGTGCGGGATGATCAGGCCGGAGTGGAACGAGCTGTTGATGCCGTGGCCGGTGAAGTCGCGGACCACGCCGTAGCCGAAGCGCTTCGCGTAGGACTCGATGACCCGGCCGATCACGTTGATCTGCCGACCCGGCCGGACCGCCTTGATGCCCCGGTTCAGCGCCTCGCGGGTGCGCTCGACGAGCAGCGCGGACTCCTCGTCCACGTCGCCGACCGGGTAGGTCGCGTCGGTGTCGCCGTGCACACCGCCGATGAACACGGTCACGTCGATGTTGACAATGTCGCCGTCTTCGAGCCTGGTGGTGTCCGGGATGCCGTGGCAGATCACCTCGTTGATCGAGGTGCAGATGGTCTTCGGGAAACCCCGGTAGCCCAGGCAGGACGGGTAGGCGTGGTGGTCGAGCACGTACTCGTGGGCGACCCGGTCCAACTCGTCGGTGCTCACCCCGGGCGCGATGTGCGCGGCGGCGGCCTCCATCGCCCCCGCCGCGATCCGACCGGCCACGCGCATGCGCTCGATCGTCTCGGCGTCCTGCACCTCGGGCCCGGTGTACGGGGTCGGCGCCGGCTTCCCGACATACTCCGGCCGCGGGATGTCGGCGGGAACGGAGCGGATGGGGGTCGCCTTACCGGGTACGAGAATCGCCATAACCAGCGAGTGTAGCCGGCGCCGCGACCGACGCGGCGATCGATACGACGGATCCGACGCGTCGTGGCGAGCAGGGATCGAGTGGGTGGAGGACGGGCCGTGAAGTTCAGGCTGTGGCGCAGGCCCGAGGGGCGCGCCGGCGAGTGGTACTACTGCATCAGGCACGGCGCGGTCGAGGAGGGTCCGGACTGCCCGGCGCGCGACCGGCTCGGGCCGTACGCGACCCGCCGGGAGGCGGCGAACGCGTTGGAGACGGCGAAGACCCGCAATCAGGCGTGGGAGAACGACCCCAACTGGAACGACCCCGGGCGCCGCTGAGCGAAGCGCGGGCGCCGGGTGGACACGCGGCCCGCGGTCGGGTCACTCGGCGGGTTCGGGGACCCGGCCGCCGCCCACGGTGAGCACTCCGGGCAGTTCGGACAGGCCGGAGAGCAGTTCGGTGGGCTCGGCCGCGCCTTCCAGGAGCAACACCATCGCCGAGGCCCGGGGCGCGTTCGCGGACGTCTCCCCGGGATCCTCCGCGCGGTCGTCGCGGGTGTGCACGGATACGTCCACCACGGTGAAACCGGCGCCGGTGCAGGCGACCAGGACCGCGGGGAGCACGCCGCATCCGGGCAGGTAGCTGATTCTGATCTCGGCCGCCCGGGCCCGAACCCCGCCGATCCTGCGGATGATCGGCGGATAGCCGTAGACGACCACGAAGTGCAGCGCGGTGACGCCGACCGCGAGATACGGCAGGCCCGCGCCGCAGGCCATGCCGATCGCACAGGTCAACCAGACGACGGCGGCGGTGGTCAGGCCGCGCACCGTGTCGCGGCGGACGAAGATCAGGCCGCCGCCGATGAAGCCGATGCCGGAGACCACCTGGGCGGCGATCCGGGACGGGTCCCAGCCGACGTGGCCGACGGGCAGCACGTCGGCGAAGCCGTACTTGGAGATCTCCATGAACAGCGTGGTGCCGACGCCGACCAGCGCGTGGGTGCGCAGTCCCGCGCTCTTCTGCTGGATCTCGCGCTCGACGCCGATCACGCTGGAGAGCACGAAGGACAACATCAGCTCGGAGAACTGGGTCCATCCCTGGCTCTGCGCGATTCCCTGCGACCAGGCCGCCAGGGTGGTGCCGGCGTCCACGCGCCCACCTCCTCCGCCCGGGGCCGAAGCCCCGGGACTACTCGATCGTTTTCCCGTCCATGCACGCTAGCCCCGAATGGAGCAGGGTTTGCGCGCGTGATCCGAAAACCGGCGATCAAGGGAGGGGTGGGCGTGGATCAGGCGCGAGCGCGGGCCGCGATTCGCTTTCGCGAACCGGCCGTTCGGGATACGGCCTTTCGGGTACGCGAGGCGGCCGGCTTGGATACCGCCTTTCGGGTGGCCGAGGGCCTGCTCGGGACCTTTCGCGAATCCGCCTTTCGAGGCGGCGCCTTCGCGGTGGTCGACTTCTTGGCCGCACTCCGGCGCACCGTGCCGGCGCGTCGGGTGACGGTGCGGGCGACCGGGGATCGGCGGGACGTGGCCGCGGACTTCGGGGCCTGGGCCCGGGACGCGGCGGCCGCGACGGTGCGGTCGTCGACGGTCTCGGTGTCGCCGTTGCGCTGGATGTAGCGCACGGCGGTGAGCGCCTCGCGCTTGGTCCGATAGGGCGACGACTTGATGATCGTCGTTCCGTTGGCGGCTGCCAGGACGAAGCCGTACTTGCCGGAGCGTCCCTTGGTGACAATGAATTTGGCCGGCACTGCGTCTCCTTGGAGGGTGAAGAGAAAGTTTTCTCCTCCACGAGAACACGGTTCGTCCCACTTGTCATATATAAGTGCTATTTCGGAGTGAATCGGCCCGCACAGCCGAAAACCAGTGTGACCTCGGCTTCATCCGAGCGCCGACCCCGTGTCCTCTGCGGTTCCGGCCGGCAGGATCACGCCATGACAACCCCCTCGTCCCCCAAGCGCGACCCGCGTGACCTGCCGAACATCGACGACCTGGTCGTGGGCGTCCTCGGCGGCACCGGCGAGCAGGGCCGCGGTCTCGCGTACCGCCTGGCCGTCGCCGGCCAGAAAGTGATCATCGGCTCGCGCAGCGCCGAACGGGCCGGCTCCGCCGCGGCGGAGCTCGGTGCCGGTGTCCGCGGCGCGGACAACGCCACCTGTGCGGCGGAGAGCGACATCGTGATCATCGCCGTGCCCTGGGAAGGGCACCGCGACCTGCTCGTCGCCCTCAAGAGCGAGTTGGCGGGCAAGATCGTCGTCGACTGCGTGAACCCGATGGGCTTCGACAAGCAGGGCGCGTACGTGCTCGACGTCGAGGAGGGCAGCGCCGCGCAGCAGGCCGCCGCCGTGCTCACCGACTCGGCCGTCACCGCCGCCTTCCACCACGTCTCCGCGGTGCTGCTGCTCGACCCGAACGTCGAATCCCTGGACACCGACATCATGGTGCTCGGCGACAAGCGCGACGCCACCGACGCGGTCCAGGCGCTCGCGTCGCGGATCCCCGGGATGCGCGGGGTGTACGCCGGTCGGCTGCGCAACGCGCGTCAGGTCGAGGGGCTCACCGCCAACCTCATCTCGACCAACCGCCGCTACAAGGCCCACGCGGGACTGCGCATCACCGACGTGTGAGCCGGGCCGGTGCGCCCACGACGCACCGGCCGGCCGCTCCGGCGGCGGGAACAGCCACTCCTGGAGAGTGGCATGCCCGCCGCCGGACCGTCCTGTCACACCCGGCCCATCGCCGCACTCCGGTACGACGAAAGCCCCGGCCGGGTCGGCTCGGGGCTTTCGGAAGCTTGGTCCTCCGCGTGGTCCGCCCGGAATCCTACTGGCGGGCACGCTGAAGGCGCTTTCGACTATGCCACACCTCCGGCGGTGGCGTCAAACTTTTGTTCGACACCACCCGCGAGGTCACACTCCGCGCAGATGAGCGGTCTCGTTGAACACCCGCAGCGACGCGTTGCCGTCCGACCACCACTGGACCGCGCTGATCGCCGCCGCCGACAACTCCATCCGGAACATCGACTCCGGCGGCGCGCCGAGCGCGATGCGGACCAGCGTCTTGATCGGCGTCACGTGGGTGACCACCAGGACGGTCCTGCCCGGGTGTCGCGCGATGGTCTTGTCCCGGGCCACCTCGACCCGACGGGCCACCTCGGTGAAGCTCTCGCCGCCGGGTGGCGCCGCGTCCGCCGAGGTCAGCCACGCGTCCAGGGCGTCCGGGGTGCGCTCGCGCGCCTCGGCGAAGGTCAGCCCCTCCCAACTCCCGAAGTCGGTCTCCCGGAAGCCGGGTTCCTCGCGCACCTTGAGGCCGAGCCGTTGCGCGACCGCCTCCGCGGTCTGCCGACAGCGGCCCAGCGGCGAGGACACGATCGCCTCGATCGTGCCGCGCTCGGCGAACGCCTCGGCCGCGCGCTCGGCCTGCCGACGACCACGCTCGGACAGGTCGGGGTCGGCGCCGGTGCCGGAGAAGCGCTTCTGCGGGGTGAGCACCGTCTCGCCGTGTCGCAGCAGGACCAGCGTGGTCGGGCGGCCCAGGTCCGGGCCCCAGCCGGGGGCGGTCGGGCGCACCTTGGTGGTGACCGGCTCGTCCGGGACCGGCGGCGCGGCCTTGGGGGTCGCGAACGCGGTGGACTCCTGCGGGGTCCACGTCCGGCCCTTGGCGGCCGCGTCCATCGCCTCGTTGGCCAGCCGGTCGGCGTGCTTGTTCTGCTCCCGGGGGATCCAGGTGTAGGTGACCTGCCCGGGCGGCAGGATGCCCCGGGCCCTGGTCGCCAGGTCGCGCATGTCGGCGTGCTTGATCTTCCAGCGGCCCGACATCTGCTCGACCACGAGCTTGGAGTCGGCCCGCACCTCGACGGTCGCCGTCGGGTCGATCGTGTGCGCCGCGGTCAGGCCCGCGATCAGCCCGCGGTACTCGGCCACGTTGTTCGTGGCCACACCGATCGCCTCGGCCACCTCGTGCAGCACCTCGCCGGTCCCGGCGTCGCGCACCAGCGCACCGTAGGCCGCCGGGCCCGGGTTGCCCCGGGAGCCGCCGTCGGCCTCGACGACGAGCCTCACAGGCCCGACTCGGCCGTGCGGACGAGGATGCGCCGGCAGTTCTCGCAGCGCACGATCGCGTCCGCGGCGGCCGCGCGGATCGCGCCGAGGTCGGTGATCCCCAGCTCCAGTCGGCAGCCTTCGCAGCGACGCTGGAACAGCGGCGCCACCGCCACACCGTGCGACTGCTCGCGGATCTTCTCGTACAGCTTGATCAGGTCGGCCGGGATCGCCGCCGCGATCACCGCGCGCTGCTTGACGGTGGCGGCCACCTCGGTGTCGATCTCCGCCTCGGCGACGGCCCGGCGGGACTCCGCGGCGTCGCGTGCGGCCTGTGCCTCGTCCCGCTCGGCGACCAGCTTGGTCAGCCGACCCTGGATGTCCTCGCGGCGTTCCATCACCTCCAGGACGACCTCTTCGAGGTCACCCTGGCGCTTGGCGAGCGAGGCCACCTCGCGCTGGAGGTTCTCCAGGTCCTTGGGCGAGGTGACGTGGCCCGAGTCGAGGCGCTGCTGGTCGCGTTCGGCGCGCTTGCGGACCTGGTCGACGTCCTGTTCGGCCTTGGTCTGGTCGCGGGCCGCGTCGCTCTCCTCGGTCTCGCCCGCGACCACGAGGTCACGCAGCCGGGCGAGCCGGGAGCCGAGGCGGTCGATCTCCTCGTTCTCCGGCAGGGTGCGCTTGCGGTGGGCGAGCAGATCGATTCGCGAGTCGAGGGCCTGGAGGTCGAGCAGGCGGAGCTGGTCGGCGGGCGCGGCGTTCAGCGGG
Organism: Embleya sp. NPDC059213; assembly: GCF_042754445.1. Classification (NCBI taxonomy): domain Bacteria; kingdom Bacillati; phylum Actinomycetota; class Actinomycetes; order Kitasatosporales; family Streptomycetaceae; genus Embleya; species Embleya sp. NPDC059213. The sequence goes on along the minus strand of NZ_JBHZAV010000095.1, from coordinate 21,565 downwards.
GGCTCCTTGGATGCGGCTCGGGTGGGCGGGAGGTTGCCTCCCACCCGCCACCCGGTGCGTTTTCGGTGGGTGGGTTCGGTTCTGCGGGCGACTGGCGAGCGTGCGGGCAACCGGCGGGCCGGTCGGACCTCCGCCCCGTCGCGATGCTCAGGGATGCGGAGTGTGGAACGTCCATGGGTCCGTGACTAGTTCCGACACGTGGGTTTCCACCGTAGTACCGGTTGCGGCGAGCGCACGGGCGAGTTCGTCGGCCGCGTACGCCAACCACGGCCACTCGGTGGCCCAGTGTGGGGCATCGAGCAGCGCGGGGCCGCCGTGTTCCAGTGCCTCCGACGCCGGATGGTGACGCAGGTCGGCGGTGACGTAGACGTCGGCGCCGCTGCGGCGGACCGCGTCGAACAGGCTGTCGCCCGCGCCGCCGCAGACCGCCACGGTACGCACCGGGCGGTCCGGGTCCCCGGCCACCCGCAGGCCGGTCGCGGTGCGGGGCAGTGCGCGGGCGGCCCGGGCCGCGAACGCGGCGAGCGTCTCGGGAACGGCCAACTCGCCGATCCGACCGATCCCGCGACACTCGCCCGGGTCGGCCGACACGGGGTCGAGCGGCGCGGTCACGGTCAGTCCGAGGGCGGCGGCGAGTGCGTCCGAGACGCCCGGGGCCGCCGCGTCGGCGTTGGTGTGCGCGACGTGCAGGGCGCAACCACCGGTGATCAGCGTGTGCACGACGCGGCCCTTGAAGCCGGTCGCGGCGACCGAGTGCACCCCGCGCAGGAACAGCGGGTGGTGGGTGACCAGCAGGTCGGCGCCGCGGGCGAGCGCCTCGTCGGCGACGGCCTGCGTCGGGTCGACGGCGAACAACACGGTGCGAACCGACGCGTCCGGGTCGCCGCAGACCAGCCCGACCGCGTCCCAGGATTCGGCCCAACCGGGGTGGTAGATCCGTTCGAGGGCGCTGACGACGTCGGAGAGCTTGGGCACGAAGGGAGGTTACCTCTCCGGGTGGCCACCCCGGATTCGGGCATCCCGGACGGGCGGTGACACAGTGCACCGCACCGCCCTCGGATTGTGTGAAGTCGATCCCATCCGAAGCGTTTGTGCGGTAGGCAGGCTCGCACTGTCGTACGACGACGAGGGGGACGACGACGATGGTGCACTGTCTGCTGTGCGGTACGCCCTATCCGGAGACGGACGCGTACTGCCCGGGCGAACAATGCGGCACCGACCTGCACGGGCAGCGCGCGGGTGATCCCGAGTGCGCGGTGCAGGCCTGGTGCGAGCCTCGTCGTGCCACCGCCGTTCCCGGCCAGACCGTGATGGTGACGCTGACCCTGCGCAACGCGGGCAGTGCGCCGGACCGCTACGACTTCGAGTTGCCCCGGGACGTGGGCCGGCGGGTCGGCCTGGACCGGCCGGGACCGCCGGACGTGTATCCGGGCGAGACGCGGGTGTGGACGATCGTCTACACGGTGCCTGCGGACATCGCGGAGCAGGTCCCGCCGAGCGGGCTGTTCGGGCTGGGCACGCTGGGGGCGGACAGCGGGGGCAGCGCCTTCGAGGAGACGTCCCGGGTGGTCGAGGAGAGCGACGTCCCGGTGCGGGTGGTCTCCGCCCGGGACATGCGGGTGGCGGCGTGTGCGCCGTTCTCGATCCGGGTGCTCGCCGACGACCGTGCCGATTCCGGCGGGCGGGCGGCGGGGGCGGGAGCGGCTGCCCATCACGACGATCGTGAGCGCCGCGGCGGTGGGCGGCGGGGCCGGGTGGCGGCCGCCGTGGCGGCGACGGTGGCCGCGATCGTGGTGGCCGTGTTGGTCGGGATGGCGATGGCGGGTTCGGACGACACGAAGCCGGCCGCCAAGACGAATCCGACCGGGGCCGGCCCGTCCGCGACCGGGACCCGGCCGGCCGCCGGGCCGACCACCGAGGCGCCGGTGACCAGTACGCCGGAGCCGTCCGACTCGGTCTCGCCGAGCGCCAGTACCAGCGCGTCGGAGAAGTTGACCGTGCCGAACGTGGTCGGGATGACCGAGGCGCAGGGCGTCGCGCTGCTGCGCGAGCGGGGCTTCCGCGGCACCGTCAAGGGCAGCGGCGGCACCATCGCCTCCACCGACCCGGCGGCCGGGCGCAAGGTGGACCGGGACAAGGCATCGGTCGTCGTGGTGATGTCGGGGGTCCGGACGACACCGCCGATCACCCGGCCGTCGGCCTCGACGACGCCCACCGGCCCGGGTTCGCCCACCACGCCCGCGAAGACCACGGTTCCGCCGCTGGCCGGGCTGACCGTGGCCGAGGCGAGCACCGCGCTGCGCAATGCCCGGTTGGACATCGGGATCCCCGGCGGGGCCTCCCGGACCGACGTGGTCTCCGGCTCGAATCCCGAATCCGGCGACGTGGTGGCGGTCGGGACCATCGTGTCGGTGACCGTGACGACGCCCACGACCGGCGCCGGAGGGTAACTGACGCCTCGTCAGTTCCCCTGGCCGACTCCCCTCCCCATGCAATAGCTTGCCTCAGTCAAGAACAGGCGAGGGGAGAACGCTCATGCTGGACCTCACAGGCGCGTCCGCGATCGTCACCGGCGGGGCCTCCGGGCTCGGCGAGGCCACCGCGCGCCGGCTCGCGGCCGGCGGCACCGCGGTGGTGATCGCGGACAAGAACGAGGAGCGCGGCAAGGCGGTCGCCGCCGAGATCGGCGCCACCTTCGTCGCCACCGACGTCACGAACGAGGAGCAGGTCCAGGCCGCGGTCCAGGCGGCCGTCGCGCTCGCGCCGCTGCGCGCGCTGGTCTCCTGCGCCGGCACCGGGATGGGCGCCCGCACGGTGGCCCGGGACGGCTCGCCGCACCCGCTCGCCTCCTTCGAGTTCATCGTGCGCCTCAACCTGATCGGCACCTTCAACACGATCCGACTGGCCGCCGCCGCGATGGCCGCGGCCGCGCCGCAGGCGGACGGCGAGCGTGGCGCGATCGTGTGCACCGCGTCGGTGGCCGCCTTCGACGGACAGATCGGCCAGGCCGCCTACGGCGCCTCCAAGGCGGGCGTCGCGGGCATGACGCTGCCCGTCGCGCGCGACCTGTCGGCGATCGGCGTACGGGTCAACACCATCGCGCCCGGCACCATGGACACCGCGCTGTTCGCCGCCGCGCCGCAGTCGGTCAAGGACACCCTGGGACAGCAGGTGCTCTTCCCCAAGCGCATGGGCGTGCCGGAGGAGTTCGCCTCGCTGGCGTACGAACTGCTCACCAACAGCTACCTCAACGCCGAGGTGATCCGGCTCGACGGCGGGATTCGCTTTCAGCCGAAGTAGCGGGAATCGCCGTGAATCAGGACGATCGACCCGTCGTTCGGTGTCGACGGTCGGCGTGGCCGCCCCAATGATGTTGGGATGGGGGCGTGAGCGATCCGACCTCCGCGTGGCAGCGTCCCCTGCCCTTGCGTCTGCCCGGCCTCGCGCCGCCGATCCGCCGCGACTGTGCGATCGGCGGCGTGGTGCTCGCGGGCGCGCTCGTCCTGCTCGCCACCCACTCCTACGTGATCTGGAGCGTGTGGAACCCGAGCGCGTGGTTGCGCCTGCCGCCGCTGCTCCTGCTGTTCGTCGCCCAGTGCCACCGCAGCACGTCGCCGCGCTTCGCGGTGTTCCTGGCCATCGCCTTCGAAGGCGTGGACATGGCGCTCGGGCCCTCCATCGGCGGCCTGATCATGTGGTCGGACGTGCTCTACGCGGCATGTCTGTACGGCACTTCGCGGCTGGCGTTTCGGCTGCTCTACGGCAACGTGGCGGCGCTGGTCGTGGGCGCGATCACGGTCTGGGTGGTGACCGGCGAGTTCCGCCTGTTCGTGCTGTCGATCTTCTACATCGGCCTGGTCGGCGTCTCCCCCGTGCTGACCGGCTTCTCGGTGCGCGAGCACCGCGAGAAGGCCGAGGTGGAACGATTGCGGGCGACCCAGACCGCGCGGTTGGCCGAGCTCGACCACCAGGCCGCAGTGGTCGCCGAACGGGCGCGGATGGCACGCGAGTTGCACGACGTGATCGCCAACCACCTGAGCGCGGTGGCGGTCCAGTCCACCGCCGCGTTGTCGGTGAAGACCCTGGACGAGGCCCGGCTGCGCGAGACGCTGGAGGTGATCCGGGAGAGCAGCCTGCAGGGACTCACCGAGATGCGCCGGATGATCGGCCTGCTGCGCTCGGAGAACACCCCCGAGGAACCGGTGTCGGTGCCGCGCCTGGCCGAGACCGATCGCCTGGTCGAGCACGTGCGCCGGGCCGGGCTGATCGTCGACATCGAGGTCGTCGGGGTGGTGCGGGAGTTGCCCACACCCGTCGACCTGGCCGCCTATCGGGTGGTCCAGGAGACCCTGACCAACGCGCTCAAGCACGCCACGCCGCAGGAGTTGCGGATGGTGTTCGCCTATCGCACCGATGATGTGGTGATCACCGGCGTCAACGGAATCGATCCCGAGCACGTCACCCGGCTGCCCGGCGCCCGCGCGGGGCTGGTGGGCATGTCGGAGCGCGTATCGCTGCTCGGCGGCGTGTTCGAGGCGGGCCCGCGCGAGGGCCGGTGGCACGTGCGGGCCGAACTCCCGTGCGGCGACGACGTGGTGCGCGGTGCCGGAAACAATGCCTCGACGGGGCCGAAGGGTGGGACCGGGTGAGCGACGTCGACACGTTGCGGGTGCTGGTCGCCGAGGATCAGGCGGCGGTCCGGGCGGGTCTGGTGCTGATTCTGGACGCGGCCGCGGGCATCGAGGTGGTGGGCGAGGCCGCCGACGGCGAGGCCGCGGTGACGCTGGCCCGGTCGTTGCGCCCGGACGTGGTGTTGATGGACGTGCGGATGCCGCGACTGGACGGCATCAGCGCCACCCGCGAGCTGACCGCGGCGGGCCTGGACGTCCTGGTGCTGACCACGTTCGACCTGGACGAATACGTGTTCGGCGCGTTGCGCGCGGGGGCGGCCGGCTTCCTGCTCAAGACGGTGGACGCGGAACGCCTGGTCGAGGCGGTGCGGTTGGTCGCGCGCGGCGACGGCTTCGTCGCGCCGGAGGTCACCCGCCGGTTGATCCACGCGTTCGCGAGCCCGCCCCGGCCGGGTCCCGCCGACGGGCCCGAGGTGGGCCCCGAGGCGCTCGCTTCACTGACCCCGCGCGAGGGCGACGTGCTCGCGTGCCTGGGCCGGGGCATGTCGAACCACCGCATCGCCGAGCACCTGGACATGGCCGAGGCCACCGCGAAGACCCACGTGAGCCGGATCCTCACCAAACTGGGCCTGCGCAGCCGGGTCCAGGCCGCGATTCTGGCCCAGCAGCGCGGAATCGGCGAGTAGCCCGAACAGCCCATCCCCAGCCGCATGGTTGTCCCCATGTCCTCTTGTTGACCTGCGCGAATGCCAATGGTTCGGAAATATGCAGATCAACTGACCAACCAACCCTCAATGCGGGTCACTTCACTCGAAGGGGTGAAGGCTGCCGCAACTCGTTGAGGTGGCCCGAACGCGCTGCGTACGGTCATGCCGACCCGCCGGGGGGAGCGATCCGAGGCGGGGGCCACGTCGGCGACCGGGTCCACCCGGTCGCTCGACACCGTTTCCGGGCACCGGTCGACCAGCGCGACGCGCATCGTCGACCGGGGCGCGAGGGCACAGTCGAGGGGGAAGTCCAGGGATGGCTACGACGACGCGTGGGCACCGTGCGGAGCGCACCGGCGGCCACGGCGCATCGGGTACGAACCTGGTCGACCGCGTCCGTGCCGCGCTCGACCGTGCCGCGGTCGGTGCCCGGGAATCGGATCACGAGGGGCGCGGGGCACGGCGGGGCGAGGCGGCGGCGGGCTCGTCCGGTGGGTCCGGTGCCTCCGGTGCGGCCGGCGCGAACGCCGAGTGGGACGTGCGCTCGGACGACTTCTGGTGCACCGTACGACCGCCCGGGCACGCGGCCCGGGCCCAGGGCTGGAAGATCCACGTCAGCGCGCGGACCGGGGACGCCCCGCACGTGCTGGGCCGGGTCTGCGACGTGTTGTTGCCGCGCCGGGTGGCGTTCAAGTTCGCCGGCGACCTGGAGCGGTTGCGGATGCTCAACTCCCGCGAGGCGGACCGGGCCTCGGCGGGCAAGTTCATCACGATCTACCCCGACGACGACGAGCAGTTCATGGAGTTGGTGGACGCCCTCGACGAGGTGACGCGCGAGCTTACCGGACCGGGCATCCTCTCCGACCGGCCGTGCCGACCGGGCAGCGTCGTGCACTACCGCTACGGCGGCTTCGGCCGGCGTGCGGTGCTCGGCAACGACGGCGGCTACCGGGCGGTGCTCACCGACCCCGACGGGCTGGCCGTGGACGACGCCCGGGAAGCCTGGTTCACGCCGCCGGCGTGGGCGCCCGATCCGCTGGTGGCGCGGGCCCGTTCGGCGCGGGCCGGGACGCCCGCCGCGTCCTCGACGCCGGGTGTGCTGATCGCGGGTCGCTTCGCGGTCACCTCGGCGCTGCGGCACTCGGCCAAGGGCGGCGTGTTCCTGGGCCGCGACACCACCGACGACACCGCCGTCGTGGTCAAGCAGGCCCGCGCGCACATCGAGGTGGACCGCTCCGGGCGGGACGCGTGCGCCGCGTTGCGGCACGAGGCGGTGGTGATGCGGCGGCTCGCGCACACCGGCCTGACCCCTCGGCACGTCGCGCTGGTCGAGGAGGCCGAGACGATCTTCCTGGCCCAGGAACGGGTGCCGGGCGAGCCGCTGCGCACCTGGGTCGGCCGGCACGCGCAGGACCCGGACGTGCCGTGGGCCCTGGCCCGACCCCTCGTGCTGGAACTGCTCCGCATGGTGCACACCGTGCACGCCGAGAATCTGGTGATCCGCGACCTGTCGCCGACGAACGTGCTGGTCGCGCCGGACCACTCGGTGCGCCTGGTGGACCTGGAGTTGGCCGCCGAGATCGGCTCCCGGGCCGGCGCGGCGGGCACGCCCGGATATCGGGCGCCGGAGCAGCGTCCGACCGCGGACGGTGGGCATCTCGTGCACCCCGCCGCCGATCTGTACAGCCTGGGCGGGTTGTTCTTCCTGCTGGCCACCGGCGCCGACCCGGCGCTGCCCGAGGATGTCGGCGCGAGCCGCGACACGGTGGAGCGGCTCGGCGTGTGGTTGGCGTCGGCCGCTCGACACGGCGAGACCGCGCGGCGCCTGGCACCGGCGATCCGCGGCCTGTGGGCCGAGGATGCGACGGCGCGGTGGACGGTGGAGCGGGTGGGGGCGTTCGTCGCGGGCGTGGCCGGGGACGAGTGCGGCGTGGTGCGGGCGGATGGCGGGCCGGACGGCTCCGCGGTCGCTGCGGCTGCCGGACCGGGCGTGCTCGGGCGGCAGGACGCGCCGGACGGGCCTCGGCCGCATCCGGACACCGAGGGCGACAAGGTGCCGCCGCATCCGCTGCCGCCCGACGACGACGCGTTGCTCCTGGACGGGCTCGCGCACCTGGTCGCGACCATGACGCCGGGGCGGGTGGATCGGCTGTGGCCGATGACGGCCGGCGCGGCGGCGATGGATCCGTGCAGCGTGCAATACGGGGCGGCCGGGGTGCTGGGGGTGCTGGCCCGGGCCGCGCACACCACGACACTCGAACCTCGGCTGCGCTACGCGCTGCATCGCGCGGTCGAGGACGGCGCCGTGTGGTTGCGCGACCGGGCGGCGGCCGAACCGGTGGTCCTGCCCGGTCTGCACTTCGGCCGGTCCGGGACGGCGTGGGCGCTGTACGACGCGGCGACCCTGTTGGGCGACGACGAACTCGCCGCGTCGGCCGTCGAGACGGCCCTGCGGGTGCCGATCGTGTGGCCCAACCCGGACGTGTGCCACGGCGCGGCCGGCGCCGGTCTGCTCCAGGTGCGGATGTGGCGGGCCACCGGCGACGATCGTTTTCGCCGACGCACGCTCACCTGCGCCGACGCGCTGTTGGGCGCGGCCCGGCAGGCCGGCGACCTGACCCTGTGGCCGGTTCCGAAGGACTTCGATTCCCGGTTGGCCGGCGCCGCGCACCTCGGCTTCGCGCACGGCGTCGCGGGCGTCGGCACGTTTTTGCTGGAGGCGGCGCTGACCACCGGTCGCGAGGACTGCCTCGACGGGGCGCGGGCCGCGGCGCGCACGCTGCTGCGGACCGTGCGCGTCGACGGCGACGCCGCGTGGTGGCCGCAGGGTCCCGGCGATCCGGCGGGCGTGCGGCTGGCCCACTGGTGCAGCGGTTCGGCCGGCGTCGGCACGTTCCTGATCCGGATGTGGCAGGCGGACGGCGATCCGCGGCACCGCGAATCGGCCGAGCGCGCGGGCGTCGCGGTGCACCGCGCCCGCTGGCACTCGGGCACCACCGCGTGCCACGGCCTGGCGGGCAACGGCGAGTTCCTGCTCGATCTGGCCCAGGCGCTGGACGACCCGATCCATCGCGCGCACGCCGTCGACCTCGCCGGGCAACTGCGCGCCCGGACCGCGCTGATCGACGGCCTGCGGGTGCCCGCCGACGAGAGCGCGATCGGCGTCTCCGCCTCGTACGGCACCGGCACGGCGGGGGTCCTCGGCTTCCTGCTGCGGCTCGGCCACGGCGGTGCCCGGCTCTGGTTGGACGGTGAGGACGCGTGAGCACCATGGTGACGACTCGGCCGCTGCGGCGGATCAGTTGGTCGTTCGCGGCCGACGGCGGGCACGCCGCCTGCCTGGCCACCCACGGCGACGGCACGTGGCGGGTCGAGTCCTGGTCGTTGCGACCGGGTCGGGCCAGCGGCGCGTTACCGGTGGGCACCGGTGCGCCCGAGCGGCTGCACAGCCAGTTGCTCGCGCTGCCGGACGGCCGGGTGTTGGTCTGCCGACACCAGCCGGGGCGGCACGAGTTGGCCCTGCTGGAGGCCGACGACGCGGGCAGCGAGCGGCACTTGGCCACGGTCCGGCTGCCGGGTCTGCGGTTGTTGCCCTATCCCGGCCCGGACGCGCTGGCGCTCGCGCTCGGGGCGGACACGACGCCCTCGACCACGGTGTGGCTGGTCCGCGAGGACGGCCGGTTGGACGCCGCGGCGGAGTTGTCGGGCCTGTACAGCGGCGGGGTCTGGCTCGACCCGGACGGGCGGCGGCTCGCCCTGGACGAGGTGCGGGGCGGCCGCGTCAAGACCGTCGCGCTCGACTTCGAAACCGCCACGGTGCGGCCGTTCCTGGAATTGACCGAGGAGAGCAACGATCGTTTGTTGCTCGCCGATCCGGTCGGCGGCCTGCTGGTGATCGCCAGCAACGCGCCGGGCTCCGATCGCCTCGGCTGGATCCGACTGCCCGCCGACCGGGGGCAGTTGCCCGGTCGGGTGCGCCTGCCCGAGCTGGTACACCTGCCGGACGCGCAGGTGCGGCCGATCGCGATCGCGCCGGACGGCCGCCGGGTCGCGCTCCAGTTGGACCGGGGGGCGATATCCCGGTTGGCCATCTGGACCCCCGAGGACGGCACGCTGGTGGAGGTCGCGACCCCGGACGGTTGTCTGGGCGCGGTCGGCCGGTGGACCGATCAGGGGCTGCGCGTCCCGTACTCCGCGCCGGATCGGCCCAGTTGCCTGGCCCGGTTGGATCCGGAGCAGCCCGGGTCATGGCGTCAGGACGGCGAGCCGGGTCCGTTCATCGGCTTCGAGGACGCGACCCGTCCGGTGTGGCGGCCGGCCCATCTGGAGCTTTTGGTCGGGGGCGCCGGGCCGATCGAGTCGGTCGTGTACGGCGGGCCGGACTGGCGCGCCGCGGAGCATGTGCTGCTCGCCCTGCACGGCGGTCCCGCGGCGGCCTGGCGGTTCGAGTTCGACCCGCTCCTGCAACGGCTCGCGGCGGCGGGCATCGCGGTGGTGGCGCCCAATCAACGTGGCAGCACCGGCTACGGCGCGCGTTTCGCCCGCGAGTTGCACGGCGCGTGGGGCGGTCCGGATCTGGCCGACGTGACCGCGATCGGCCGCACCATGGGCGCCGAGCGGGCCGCGTTCAAGCTCGCCCCGCCGGCCCTGTTCGGGGTCAGCTACGGCGCCTATCTCGCACTGTTGGCCGCGTCGTTCGCGCCGAACGTGTGGTCGAGGTGTCTGGCGGTGGCGCCGTTCCTGTCCGGGCCGAGGTTGATCGCCCAGGCGTCGCTGCCGATTCGCGCGCTGATGACCCGGCTCGGTGGCGACACCGAGTACGTCGACGAGCAGGGGCCGCGCGATGTGGTCGCGGTGTGCGAACGCATCGCCGTACCGCTGCTGTTCGTGCACGGCGACCGGGACGACACGATCCCGGTCGGCCAGTCCCGAACCCTGCGGCACACCCTCCTCGGCCGCGGCCGGGTCGAGGGTACCGATTTCCGCTATCTGGAGCTTCCCGGTCTGGGCCACGAGGTCCTGACCGGGGATGGGGCACCCGATCTCCACGCACGCCTGACCGGTTTCCTGCAAACCGGCCGGGTGTGACGACAGGGGGGAACCGCCCCGCAACACCCGTCGCGGGCATCCGCTCGCGACGGCGGCAACGTCCCGAAGGAGATCCACCATGGAGCACATCGAGACCGACCTCGCGGCCCTGCAGCAGCTCCCCGAGACCGAGTCGGTCGAGCTCGGCGGGCACGGCGGCAACGGCTGCCAGTTCACCTGTCTGCTGGTCACCTGCCTGATCTTCACGATCAGCTAGTTCCGGCGCCGCGCGTTCCGGCCGGTCGGCCGGTGGCGCGACACCGGGCCGGCGTCCGTCTCGACGGGCTGCGGTTCGCCGCGGTGCGCGGGTGGACGACCCGGTGAGCACGAACCCGGGACCGGGAGTTCCTGCCGGAATCAGGAGCTCCCGGTCTCGGGCCGACCTCAGCATGGCAATCGCGGACGGTTCGGGGCGGGCGGCACGCCGCCGGTACGTCCCGTGCTTGCGCTTGGTTGCGCTTCGTATCTCTTCGTACTTCGTATCTCTTCGTACGTTCTTCTTCGTCGCGACGGCGCCGTCCGGGTGCCGCCCCGTTCAACGCTCCGCGCACCCGAGGAGTCACGCTGTGGCCGATGTTGCGATAGCCACGCAGGTCGCCCCGACCCGGGGGGATCGCACCGGCACCGGCGTGCGGGCCGCGTTGCGGACCGCGCCCGGGCCGACCCTCACGCTGGCCCTGGCCGTCCCGGCCGGGTCGATCGCCGCGTTGTTGTTGCCTGCGGCCGTGGCCGGCTCGGTGGACGCGGTGGTGCGCGGCGATTCCGCGTCGGGGCCGACCCTGCGGTTGGTGGCCGTGCTCGTGTTGGGGCTGCTCGCCGGTGTGCTGACCGAGATGGCCGGGCCGGGTCTGGCCGCCGAGCTGACCGCGCGGTTGCGCCGGCGACTGGCGGTGCGGATCACCGATCTGGGCATCGGGGCGCGGAATCCTTTTGCCGCCGGCGACGTCGTCTCGCGACTGGTGGGCGCGGCGCCGGACGCGGCCGGATCGGTCCCCGCGCTGCTGGGTACGCTCGGCGCGCTGGTCACCTCGCTCGGCGGGATCGTCGCGTTGGCGCTGATCGATCCGTGGCTGGCCGTCGGCTTCGTCGGCGGGCTTGTGCCGGGTCTGCTGGTGGTGCGGCTGTTCATGGACCGGGCGACCGACCTGTTCACCCGCTATCAGGTGGAGCAGAGCGGCTTGGCCGCCCGGCTGGGCGACGCGCTCGCGGGGGCCCGGACGATCCGGGCCTGCGGTACGCACGATCGCGAGATCGCCCGGGTGCTCGCGCCGCTGCCCGGGTTGTCGGCGGCGGGCCACAGCCTGTGGCGGGCCCAACGCAACGCGGTCGCCCAGGTGTTGCTGCTCGCGCCGATGGTCGAGCTGACCGTCCTGTCGACCGCCGGATGGCTGCTCGCGGACGGCCGGATCCCGCCCGGGCAACTGGTCGCGGCAGCCGGATACGCGGCGCTCGGACTGGGTTTCCTGGAGCAGGTCGAGGCGCTGGTGGCCGTCGCCCACGCCCGGGCCGGGCGGGTCCGGGCGGACGAGTTGCTCGCGGTCGAGCCCGCCGGGTACGGGACGGCGCGCACCCTGCCGCCGGGGCGTGGTGAGTTGACCTTCCGGGGGGTGTGCGTGCGGGTGCCGGAGCCCGGTCGGGACACGCACCGGGTGGTACTGGACGGGATCGACCTGACGGTGCCGGCGGGCGCGTGCGTGGCGCTGGTCGGGGCCTCCGGGTCGGGCAAGTCGACGCTGGCGGCACTGGCCGGGCGGTTGCGCGAGCCGGACGAGGGCGAGGTGCTCCTGGACGGCCTGCCGGTGACCCGGTTGGCCCGGGGCGAGTTGCGGCGCGGAGTCGCCTACGCGTTTCCGCGGCCGGTGCTGGTGGGCGCGGACGTGGCGGGGGCGCTTGCGTACGGGCGGCCGGGGGCGAGTGCGCAGACGGTGACCCGGGCGGCCGAGATGGCCTTCGCGGACGACTTCGTCCGCCGGCTGCCGGCCGGCTACGCGACCCGTACCGAGGGCCTGGCCCTGTCCGGCGGCGAGGTGCAACGACTGGGCCTGGCACGGGCGTTGGTGCAGGATGCGCGGGTGCTGGTGCTGGACGACGCGACCGGCGGGCTGGACACGGTCACCGAGCACCGCATCCACGAGGCGTTCCGCACCGGCCTCGCGGGTCGCACCCGGTTGGTGGTCGCCCACCGTGCGGTCGCGGCAGCCGACGCGGACCTCGTGGTCTGGCTGGACGCCGGCCGCGTCAGGGCCCTCGGCACCCACGCGGAACTGTGGAGCGACCCGGCCTACCGAGCGGTGTTCACCACGAACGACGCCTCCTCCGGCCCGAGCCGATGAGGGACGGGACGGGATGAGCGAGGCGGCGACCGGCGACGCACCCATGTGGCGGCTCGGGCCCGGGTGGCGGGCCGGGGGCGAAGCGGTGGGGCGCGGGGTGCGGGCGGGTGGGGATGCGGCGGCGGACGGGAATCTGCCGTCGGAGCACGGGGCTCGGGTGGTGAGCGGGGCTTCGGCGCCGGAACGAGGGCTGGGGTCGGCGTCGGGCGGGGACTCGGCGGAGCGACCCGAACGGGCGCGGACGGAAACCGGCCCTGTGCACGAGGCGTCGGCCAAGCGCCCCCGACGGATGCCGGCGACGGCCGAGGAAGGGTCGGCTTGCGAGGACTCGGCGGGGTCGTCGGGGCGGACACCGACCTCGGTCCGGTCCACGCTCGGGCCGCCGGCCGGGCGACCGGGAAGCACCCCCGCGGACGGCGGGGCGCCGGCGGCGGGCGAGGGGCCGGGAGCGGACGAGGCCGCGCGCGAAGCCTTCGCGGCGCGACCCGGACAAGCCCCGACGGCGCGCCACGACAGGGCGGGCGGCACCCCGGGCGAGTCTCCCGCCGGACGACCGGGGCGGACACCGGCGGAACACGGGGCGCCGGCGGCGGGCGAGGCCGCGCGCGAAGCCTCGGCCGGGCCGTCGCGGCGGGGACCGGTGGCCGGTCGAACCGGCGAACGGGCCTGGTTCTCGGCGGTCTCCGTGCACGCGACGCACACGCCGTTCCCGTGGGTCGGGCCGTCGACCCCGAACGCCGCCACCGACAGGACGCACTCCGGCGACCCGGCCGGGACCGAAAGGGGAAGCCGGATGACCGACGACGGACCACAGGACGCGTTTCGCGCGGACGTGGCACAGGGCGACGGTGCGTCGGGCGCGGATCGAGAGCGCGCGACGACGGGCGCGGGCGACCGCGTGGTCGCCGGCACGGGTGCGGAGGTGAGCGACGGTGCGAGTGCGGGCGATGGTGTGGTGTCCGCGGCTCCGGAACGAACCGGGCGGCGTTGGCGGCTCCGGAACGGGTGGGGGCGGAGCGGCCGACGGCGGGCCGTGCGGGCGGGCATGGACCCGGACGTCGGCGAGAACCCCCCGCAACGAGCCGAGGCCCCGCGCCGGGGCGGGCGACGACGAGTGGTGTGGGCCGGCCCGGGTCGGGAGACGGACGGGAACTCGCCGAGCCCGCTCGAAGACGCGACCGCGGCGGCCGAGGCTCCCGGCAGGCGATCACGACGGCTGGTGGTCTGGACCGGCATCGAGGCGGAAGCGGACCGAGGTTCGCCGCCCGGCGCCGACGAGGAGGGCGGCACGGTCGAGGCCGTCGGGCGAGGGGCGTGGCAGCGGCCGGTGCCGCGGGGCGCCGGCAGCCCCGAGCCGGGCGGGCACTCGTCACCGGGCGCCAAGGACGAAAGCACGGCCGCCGGCCGGGGTCCACGACGGCGCGTGCTCCGGCTCGGCCCGAACCCCGAGCCGAGCCGGGACTCGGCTCCCGCCCATGAAGACGAAGGCGAAGCCTGCGAGGCTCCCGGCGGGAACACCCGGGCACCGACGGCGTGGGCCGGCACGAATCCGGAGCGGGACCGGAACTCGGCGGGTGCCGCGGGACACACGGGTGAGGCAGCCGCCGAGACTTCGGCTCGCGGCACCGCGCCGCGAGCGCCTCGGGGTGACGCCGATCCCGAGCCCGAGCCCGACCGGAACGCTGCGGACGCCGTCGGCCACGCAGGTGACACGGCCGAGGCCCCCGACCGGAGCGCGGGACGACGCACGCTCCGGGCCGACGCCGAGCCGGGCCCGAGTTCATCGCACGGCCACAAAAACGAGAACAACGCGGCGAAGACCCCGAGCCGAGGCATTCGGCGGTCGATGCCCGAGGCCGGCCCGGAGTCCGAGGCGGACCGGGACTCGGCGGAGAGCCGCCGCAAGGCAGGCCGGGCGGCCGACGAAGCCCCCGACCGGAGCGCGGAGCGACACGTGGCACGGGCCGACACCGAACCCGAGGCCGACCGGGACTCGGCGGACACCCGCCGCAAGACGGGCCGCGCGGCCGACGAAGCCCCCGACCGGAGCGCGGAGCGACACGTGGCACGGGCCGACACCGAACCCGAGGCGGAGCGCAGTTCGCCGTGCGGCCACGACGGCCGGGACGGCGCGGGGACGGTCCTCGGTCGGGGCGCTCGGCGGCGGGTCACCGAGCCGGGCCCGGAATCCGAGGCGGACCGGGACTCGGCGGAGGCCATCCCGAGCGTGGGTGACGCGGCCCAGGCGCCCGGGCGGAGCGCAGGGCGATTCGTGGCCTGGAGCAACGGCGGCTCGGAGTCCGGCTGGGAGTCGGGTGAAGTCCTCGGCCGGATCATGCGCAGGCGCGTGGTCGGAGCGGATGCGAGGCCGAGGCCGGGTCGGGGCTCGGCGGGCGCCGTCCGGGATGTGGGTGGCGCCGCCGACGTTCCCGGCTCGGGAGTGGTGTGGGTCGGCTTGAGTCCCGGGCCGGATTCGGGCTCGGCGGCCGTCTCGCCGGGGCGGGACGATGCGGCGGCTCCCGGCCCCGGGGCGGACTCGGGCTCCGCGTCCGTCCCCGAGGGTCGGGACTGCGCGGCGGAGGTCCCCGGCTCGGGCCCGGAATCCGGCACGGACGACGCGGCCAAGGCTCCCGGCCGGGCGGCGGGTGGGGATGCCGGCTCGGGCCGGGGGCGCGGCCGCGGGCGTCGGCGGGCGGGGCGGGGCAAACCGGCGGCGCGACAGGTCCCCGGGGCCGCGTCGGCAGCGGTTCCCGGTGACGTGGGTGGCGAGTCGGCGGTGGATGGGGCGCTTCCGCCGTCTTCGGCCGCGGACGATCCGACTCGCGATGGCGAGCCGGTGTCGCCGGTGCCGGTCGATACCGCCGCGAGTGGGGCCGGGTGGGTGCGGGTCGAGGTGGCGGCCTCGGTTGCTGCGCCGACGCGTGCCGGTGCGGCCGCGCGGCATCGGCGACGGGCCGTGCGCGGGGGTGGCCTCGCCAGGGGCGCCCGCGTCGGTGGCGGGCGCTCGGCGGACGCGGGCAAGCCGTCGGCGGCGCCTCGGCGGCGGCACAGTGCCGGGCCGTACGGGGGTGGGCTGCGGGCCGGACAGGCGCTGTTGGTCGGGCTGTTGCGGGAGCGGCGGGAGCCGTTGCTGCATGTGCTGGGGTGGTCCGTGGCGGAGGGCGTTCCCGCGCTGCTGTCGGGTGCGTTGCTCGCCGCCGCGCTCGATCGCGGGTTCCTGGCCGGTCGACTCGGCGTCGGGTTCGTGCTGCTGGGCGTACTCGCGCTGGCGATGCTGATCCGCGCCGCCGCGACGTACGCGATGTTCCCGCACCTCGCCGCCGTGGTGGAGCCGATCCGGGACACGCTGGTACGCCGGGTGGTGTCCGAGGCGGTGCTCGACGCGACGTCCGGGCGCCCGGACGCGGGGCGGCACGCGGCGGCGGCGGTGGCCCGGCTGACCGAGCAGGTCGAGAGTTGCCGCAACCTCACCGCCTCGCTGCTGCGCACGCTGCGCCAACTGGGCGTGACGATCGTGGCCGCGCTGCTCGGCCTCGCCGTCCTGGCACCGTTGTTGTTGCCCCTCGTACTGATCCCGCTGGGTCTCGCCGCGTGGTTGTTCGTCCGCCTGTTGCCACCGCTGGCCCGACGCCGGCGTGCGCTGGTGCTGGCCGACGAGGAGATCGCCACCCGCACCGGCCGCACCGTGGCCGGCCTCCGGGACGTGATCGCGTGCGGCGCGCAGGACCGCGTGGTGGCCGAACTCGGTGCCGCCGCGGACGCCCAGGCGCGCGCCGCCAAGCTGCTCGCCCGCGCCTCCTCGGTGCGTCTGCTGGTGGTCGCGCTGGGCGGCCACCTCCCGCTGCTCGCCGTGTTGATCGCCGCGCCCTGGCTGGTCCGGCAGGGCACCTTGAGCACCGGCGAGGTGGCCGGCGCCGCGCTGTATCTGGCCCAGCACCTGGAGCCCGCCGTACGCGCCGCGACCGCGACCGTGGGCGGCTGGTTCCTGGAGTTGCTCGTGGTCGCCGGTCGACTGGCCCGGACGGGCGGCGCGGCTCCCGCGCCGGTGCCCGCCGCCCGCACCGCGGCGGACGCGGCCGACCCCGACGACTTCGTTCCCGGCGCCCCGTTCGCCCTGGTCCTGGACCGGGTCACCTTCGGCTACGGCCCGTACGCCGAGCCGGTCGTGCGTGATCTGTCGATGACCGTCCCACCCGGCTCACACCTGGCCGTGGTGGGCCCGAGCGGCATCGGCAAGTCCACTCTCGCCGCGTTGCTGGCCGGCCTGCTGCCCCCGGATCAGGGCACCGTCTCGCTCGCCGGCCGGCCCGGGGCCGCCATCGGGTGCGGCACCATCGCGGTGGTCCCGCAGGAGGCGTACGTCTTCGCCGGTTCCGTGCACGAGAACCTGAGCTACCTCGACCCGGACGTCACCCGCGCCGCGTTGGACCGCGCGGTGCGCCTGGTCGGCGCGGCCGAACTGGTCGCCCGCCTCGGCGGTTACCACGCGCACCTGGCCGACCCGGGCACGTTGTCCGCCGGTGAGCGCCAACTGATCGCGCTGGCCCGCACGTACCTGTCCCCCGCGCGTCTGGTGATCCTCGACGAGGCCACCTGCCACCTGGATCCGCCCACCGAGGCACTGGCCGAGGCGGCGTTCGCCACCCGCGCCGGCGCCCTGGTGGTGATCGCGCACCGGATCGACTCGGCGCGTCGCGCGGACCGCGTCCTGCTCATGGACGGCAACCGGCCGATCCTGGGCACCCACCACGAACTGCTCGCCGAATCCCCGCTGTACCGCGACCTGGTGGGCGCGTGGGAGCACCGCCCGGGCGACCCGGCCGACTGGTTCGAGCGCAAGCCCGCCCGGGTCGAGGAGGACGCCCCGGACCGGGTCTGAGCCGGCCCGGCCGAGGGCACGCCGGATCGGTTCGACCCGCGCGCCCTCGGCCACCGCGACTCACGCGCCGTCGAGGATCTCCTTGAAGCCGTACGGCTCGTGCGGGCCGAAGAACAACTGCTCGACCACGCCCACCCCGACCCGTCCGGCGCCGGTCAGTTCGGTCACCCGGATCACCTGCTGCTGGTGCTGCCGGTCGAACTGGAGCGGGTCGACCTTGTCCAATTCCCAGCTCTCGTAGCCGACCTTCAGGTCGCCCTGCCACACCGCGTGCCCCCACTCGGAGTGCAGGTAGCCCAGCCCCGCGAGCAGCCCGCGGCTGCCGATCGGCTCGATCCGGTAGGCGAACGGCTCGCCCGCGCCGTCGGTCATGTGGAACTCGCC
Source organism: Embleya sp. NPDC059213 (assembly GCF_042754445.1). NCBI lineage: Bacteria > Bacillati > Actinomycetota > Actinomycetes > Kitasatosporales > Streptomycetaceae > Embleya > Embleya sp. NPDC059213. The sequence continues at coordinate 3,543 of NZ_JBHZAV010000095.1, read as the reverse complement.
GCCCTGGATCCGCCGGGTGCCGGGGACCCAGGTGAGCGCGTGGTGATGCGGCGTCAACTTCTCGAACGCGGGCTCGTCCTCGGGCACCGGGACCGCCGCCGGGTCGGGCAGCGCGCCCAGCGGTGTCGCGGCGACCCGCTTGCCGTCCACGTGGTACATGTGCCCGTCCGCCCGCTCGAACGAGGCCCACAGGCTGACCTCGTCGTCCCAGTGGATCGGCGTCCACAACCACAACATCGGGTTGAACGGCTTGGGCGCACCGCCCTCGCGCTCGCCGACCGGCCGCACCCCCCACGAGCGGTCCCGGGTGCCGAGCGTGGTCGCCGGGTCGATCTCCAGGACCCGGCCGCCGGGCAGCGTCACCGTGCCCGACCACACGCCGAGTTGGGTCAGCCGGGTCGAGTCCATGATCACGTGATGCCCGTTGCGGGTGGTGGTGCGCTCCTCCTCGATCGCGGCGGCGCGCGCCGTGAACGTCAGGTCGCAGCCCAGCCCGTGCTCGTTGGGCTCGACGTACACCCGCAGCACCTTGAGCGGCGTGCGCACCTCGATGCCGACCGGGCCGACGGTGAGGTCGAAGCGGTCCAGCGGCGCCCGGCGGGACGCGTGCAGGCTGTGCTGGACGCCGTCCACGCTGATCGTGAAGTGCGCGTCGGCGACGAAGCGGTTCGGGTACAGGCCGTGCGAGAACGCGAAGTAGAACGCGCCGTCGCGGTCGTAGCCGTTGAACCAGTAGCGGTCGTACGCGTTGCGGTCCGAGGTGGCGGGCGTGGCCACCGGCTCGGGGGTCTGGTGGATCGGGAAATCGTCGGCGGAGGTCAGCACGGGGAACCCCTTCTCGATGCGGTACGGGGAGCGCTTGATGACCCCTGCGCGGGCCGCGTCCCGACACGTGTCAACGGTGTGGGCGAAAGGCGGGGCCGGGGGTGATCCGCCACCTCCGGCCCCGCCTTTCGAGAATCAGCGCGGGTCGCGCTTGAGGAAGAGCAGGTCGTCGGCGGTGTAGCCGGCGCCCAACTTCTTGTCCGCGTAGTGCGCGGAGAGCACCTGGTCCAGCTCGTCCGGCGTGAAGGTGGCCTGCTTCGAGTCGAACTTGGCCTGGAGCGTGGGGCGTTCGATCACCGCGACGAAGCCGCCGTGCACCACGAACGCCTGACCGGTGACCTGCTCGGCGGCCGGGCTGGCCAGGTAGGCGACCAGCGGCGCGACGTGCTCGGGCGCCAGCGGGTCCATCTCGCCCTCGGCGACGTTGTTCGCGCTCTCGCCGAACACGTGCGTGGTCATGCTGGTGCGCGCCCGCGGGCAGATCACGTTGGCCCGCACGCCGTACTTGACCAGCGCGTTCGCGGTGGACATGGTCAGGCCCACGATCGCCGACTTGGCCGCGGCGTAGTTGGGCTGTCCGGCGGAGCCCGCCAGCCACGCCTCGGACGCGGTGTTGATCACCCGCGCGTACACCGCGCCGCCGGTCGCCTTGGACTTCTCCCGCCAGTACTTCGAGGCGTGGTGGGTGGTGTTGAAGTGGCCCTTGGCGTGTACCGCCAGGACCGAGTCCCACTCCTGCTCCGTCATCGAGAAGATCATCCGGTCACGCAGGATGCCCGCGTTGTTGACCACGATGTCGATCGAGCCGAAGGTGTCGATCGCGAGCCGGATCAGCTTTCCCGCCGCGTCGAAGTCGGAGACGTCACCGCGGTGTGCGGCGGCCTTGCCACCGGCCGCGACGATCTCGGCGACGACGTCGTCCGCCGGGTTGGGGCTGCCTTCGGGGGCGAAGTCGTTGATCACGACGGCCGCGCCCTGCTTCGCGAGTTCGAGTGCTTCGGCGCGGCCGAGGCCGCGGCCGGCGCCGGTGACTACGGCGACCTTGCCATCCAGCGACGTGGTCATGCGGGTGCTCCCGTGGGGTCTCGGTTGATTGCTGCGGTGGCGTGTCGGTCGGCTCGGGATGCGTTGCTCCCACCCGCCCACCCGTTGCGTCGGGTGGGCGGGTCGCGGATGACGACACCGCTTGCTGCGGGTCGGGGGTGCTGCTCGGTCAGAGGGTGACGATGGTGCGGATCGACTCGCCGCTCTTCATCAGGTCGAACGCGTCGTTGATGTTGGCGAGGGTCAGGCGGTGGGTGATCATCGCCTCCAGGTCGAGTCGACCGGCGCGCCACAGCTTGGTGATCCGCTCGTACTCGGTGACGATGTCGCCGCCGCCGTAGATGCTGCCGATGATGCGCTTCTGGTCGAAGAACAGCTCGAACATGTTGAACGAGACGTTGTCGTCCATCGCGCCCGCGCCGACGATGATCACGTCGCCGCCGCGGCGGGTCAGGTCGTACGCGCTGCGGGCGGTGAACGACTTGCCGACCACCTCGAACACGTAGTCGAAGCCCTGGCCGGCGGTCAGGTCGCGCTTGGCGTCCGCGGCCTGGTCCGGGGTGATCGCGTGGGTGGCGCCGAACTTCTTGGCCCACACGTGCTTGGACTCGGCCGGGTCGATGGCCACGATCTCGGCGGCACCGGCCGCGCGCAGACCCTGGATCACCGCGATGCCCACGCCGCCCGCGCCGATCACCGCGCAGGACGCGCCCGGCTCGATCCGCGCGCTGTTGAACACCGCGCCGACGCCGGTGGTGACCCCGCAGCCGATCAGCGCGGCGATCTCGTACGGCACGTCGTCGGCGACCTTGACCGCGCACGGCGCGGCGACCACGACCTCCTCGGCGAAGGTGCCGGTGCCGGTGAAGCCGAACGACGGGGTGCCGCCGAAGGTGAAGTTCTGGGTGCCGGCGTTCATGAACCCGGCCAGGCACAGGTTGGACTGGCCGCCGCGGCAGTAGTTGCAGGTGCCACAGGGCGGCGCCCAGCAGATGATCACCCGGTCGCCGACCGCGACGGTGGTCACGCCGTCGCCGACCTCGACCACCTCGCCCGCGCCCTCGTGGCCGGGTACGAACGGCGCGGGCTGGGGCAGGACGCCGGTCATCGCGGACAGGTCCGAGTGGCACACGCCGGTCGCGTGCAGCTTGACCCGCACGCGTCCCGGGCCCATGCCCACGGCCTCGACGTCATCGCGGACGTCGAGCTTGTCCTGGCCGGTCTCGTGCAGAACCGCAGCGCGCATGGGGGCTCCCTCGTCTTTCCTCGAACCAATACTTGGCCCGGTCAAGAACTATAACTTGTTCTCGTTTTGACTCAAGACCAATGACACAGTCAAGGTATCTGCCGCCGAGGGAAGGCGAAAGGCATCCACCCCCGGACAGGGCAAGCTCACACCTCGGAACGTCGAACGCACGCGCCATCCGGGCGCGGACGGCACGATTGCGGGCGCGACGGCGGACGGGAGCGCGGGTGCGGGCGCGCGGCTGCGGGGCATGCGGGCGGACAGGGCGGCGCCGGGAGCGCTTCACCGCGTGGGCCGGATGCTCGGCGCGGACGAAGGTCATCCGGCGATCGAGGTCACCCCCATGGCAACGGGGCCGCGCCCGCCGAGCGCGCCGGGCGGGGATATTTGTATTTGAGATTCGGGGTCGGGTTAGAGAGTTGCTATCA